>JAGRFM010000135.1 GCA_020446045.1 Nitrosomonas sp. | reverse complement strand
TGGGCGCACCTATGCCTTCGGTGTAATGAATGCTAAACGCTTCGTCAAATTCATGCCAGGGAATAACGGTTGATAGTTTGAGCAGCGGATCGGCAGGATCAAGCTGGAATAACAGGTCTGTTTCAAACAAATTGGGCTGATGAAAAGTTTTGCTAGATGTAAGCATCGATAAATCACCATTTCGACCGGAAATAAGCGTTCATTATAGCATTTTCCGGTCGATTTGAATAGCAAAATACCAACTAATTGTTATTAATATCAATCACTTGAAGATATTTTAAGGCCTGACTATCTATTTTTTTACAAGAGTATAAGCTGATTTGTGCGCAATTATTGATTTAATGCTCCATCAACCCTAATAAAGAAATAAGGACTTTGATTTTTTTTCAATATACGAAGCGTTGCTCTGAAATATACCTATTTTGTCAGTTTGGATTCAGGATCAATTCAACATGCCGTGTTACTTTAGGGCACCTCTTTCAAGAAACAATTATAACTCGTTGATTATATGACGTATAAAAATTCCTACTTATCGACTTTATATTTTGTTTCTTTCAAACGCCTTTCGGGAGAATCCCGATTACTACGCTAAAAATTCAGAGTTTTAAACAAGACAAGGCGAGAGCAAAAAATGTTGACGCAGCATATGATTGATATGTAAGGAAATATTTTTTGCGAATAACGAAGTATTGTAACAAAACGGGGCAAGCAGGCAATCCGAGAAACGGATGCTCGCAAAATCTGGATTTTTAGAGGTGCCCTTTACTGTATGAAATATCAATTGTCTTTTGTATTATATCGCTTTAATAACCAACCACCTTTCTGGCGTTTGTTTAATTGCTGTAATTCCTGAATCGCACGACCGGCGCTGATGCGTTCCGTAACCAGATCCTGGTATATTTTATCTGCCGTTTTACGCCGCCTGACCGCATCTCCGGCATCTAAAAACGCCTCGAGAATGTCAATGAACTTGGCACCGAATCCCGTCCGCCGTTTAACAGCCATATTTTCATTAATCTGGCGTATGGCAAGTTCAAGATTCGATAGAATCATCATTAATTCCGCCTGTGCACTTTCCCGCTGCAGATGAGGGCTTGATTTGATTTCTTCGATTGTTTCGCGCACATACACTTCACTGAGCAAACCATAGTCCCGGAAAGCCGACAGAGCCCGCAAGCCCTGTTCCATAAGCATCGGGTTTCCGGAGCGCAGTTGCGTGCAAGCTTCATAGCAGGTATTCCATGCCTGCCAGCGATAGACAAAATCAAGTCCTGTGCCTTTTATATTTTGTATCCCCATAATGCGGTTAAAATAACCCGGGGGGGTTGCATCGGCAATCTGCTTGATAAGCGCTTCGCCTGTGGCGTGGTAATCTTCGATGACGATAATTTTTTGTTGAAACCATCGATGCAGCAACTGGCGGAATTCTTTATTCAGTTTCTGACGGTCTTCCGGCTTCTGCAATTTCTCAACAAAAGCATCGTACAGCCCTAGTGTTTCCAGGTTTTGCTTATGGTGAAGCATGATGTCCGCCGCTGTTTGAGCATTAACACTACCGTTTATTTTTTCCTGCAATTCTTGCGGGGTTTCCCAATTTATACACAACGCATCGGCCGATTCGCTGGATATCTCCGGTAACGCAGACAGCATGACGTGCAAACGGGCTATTACCATTTCCCGACTGCAAACGATGCGAAAGCGATGCGCAAATTGCTTGAAAATTTGTTCAGGCGGAATGTGCTCTTGTCCCAAACTCACATCCGGCCACAATGTTAAAGATGAGGCATAATTTTCCCAAGCTTCTTCAATATACCCGATTAAACCATGCAAGTTGTTACCGATGAGAAAATGCCGGTCCGCACTGATGTCATTGACAAGAATTCTGGCAAAAACACGGGAACGTGCGATGCGATCGGCACGGTTATTAACCAATGTACACACCCAGGCAGCGGGCTCATTTTCAAAGTCTTGCTGGTCAAAACCCATGCGCTTCCAGTTACTTAAACAACCAAAACGTTCATTCGCGGACATACCGTTGGTGAACTGCAGTTTTCTCGTTTGCAAACGCGCAAAGGGAAACGTTTTAAGTACGCCGAGATCTGTCACCACACGATCGGCCATTTCTTTTAACGCAAAATCCGGTGCAATTCCCAGTTCCTCAGCAAGTCGCAATACAAGCGCAATATTATCCGGATGTTCTTCGTAGGGGAACCGTGCCAGAACATCTGGCGTCAACAATCCTGATTCGAGCCAGCCCACGCTACCGATGCGCGTTTTTTGCTTGTCTGCAGCATGGGACAGAATCGGGAGCATTTGTTCTTCCGACGTCAGCAACACACTTGACCGGGGTATAAAATTAGCCATGACATGCGGGATATTAATTCCGGCGGGACCTTGCAAATCTTCATGATCCGGATAGGTGTTGGTAATCGTCGAGATATCGTCCTTGACCCAGTGTTGCTGTAAAATCTTGACGTAGGACGGCGTCAAAGCCATGCACTCCCATAACATAATATCCGCATGCAGATTATCGGCATGCCGCATAACATGATATTGCTCCCAAATCGTCGCTTTATCGTAAGGACGAAACAAAAACATTTCATGCATCTTGCCGTAGGCATCGGCATATAGAAACATCGCCTCGCAGCCTGTTGTCTTGGACACAATTGCATAACCCATCGCATTCAGCATTGCTGCCTTTATTCTTTCCGTCCCCGATTTGCCCCGGGTACCCCATCCCCCAATTACAAGAGGCAGATTTTTCCGGATTTTGCGGATTTTATAATTCTGGTAAATATGCCTGACGGTAAAAACCAGAAGCGCTGCTGTCGTAAAAACGATTAATTCAAACAGGGTATTTGCATAAGCTGAAAAAAAGTAATCCTGTATTTTATGCCATAAATCGGGCACAGGAACCGCAGCAAAGGCCGGAAAGAAACGGCGCACTGCGGGATCTTCGGAAAGAAACGCGTCACCGTTTTTATACGGCGAAAATGTTATCCTAAAACCTAACTTCTCTAAAGATTGAATATATTGCGATGGTTCTGCCTGCTGCAATTCCTGCCAGTTGCGTAACCGCGCAAAATCGGCAAATTTTAATGTCAGTACAGCTCGCGCTTTCAGCCTCCGATACAATGAGCGCGGCGGATATACTTTGGTGATGCCTTCGCTGGAAAACAAGCGTACTGGTTTCGGTATGACCGGATCCAGGCTTGAAATCACTTCATCAACCAAAGGCAAATATGGCCGCCATCCATCTTCGCTCGAAAAATATAGCGGTTCGCCAGGAACTTTTGTTTCAGCCAGTTCTGACAAAATAGCCGATGATGCGCGTATATTACCCTCAAACTGCCGCCCGACCGTATGCTCGAATGCTTGTCTTTTATCAGGCGCAGGGTGACGTAATTCGTGTAATAACCGCCAGGACCGGAACCCGAATCGGAATCCCCGGGTGATAACACGCGAATTAAACAGTCTTGATTTGACGTCATAGCCAAAATCCTTTTGCCCAAGCACTGACAATATACGACCGAGCGTTGTTTCATCAATTTTATTCAACATATTGGGTAACGAATAATCACCGCCAGGCTCAACTTTTTTCAGCGCTTCTTCTAGTTGACTCGCCAACGCCAGAATCTCCGGTTGCGACCTTAACCAAAGCTGTTCTCTCGTTTGCGCAGCCCAACGTCTCACAGAAAGTTTCTCCGCTTCGGTATGCAATTTTGCAAGCGGTTCCTGCAAAGCTTGCTGCCATTTTCTAGTAAAACCCAGCGACAATTTTTCCTGTCCGTCACAAATTACTTTGAGTGCAACACGAAGAACAAATGTATCCTGCTCAGTCTCCAGTACGGTCACAATCATTTGCAACAAAGGTTCAAATAAATCAACCGACGATAAATGATAGACGCATTCCAACAACGCCGCTGCTCGGACCTGAAGACACTCATCATGAATTGTCAGTTGCCGCAACCAGAAAATACGCTCTTCAAGAGCCGCGTGCCTCAAAGCGCTTGCAAACTCCTGGCGCACATAAGGGCTTGGGTCTTCGGCAACAACCGGAAATAACTTTGCAAGGTCTGGAAGATCACTGAGATTTTCTCCGAGCAATTGCACAGCACGCCTACGGACAAACAAATCATCGCCGCTCAAAGGATTTGTCAGGCGCTTTTCCAGCACCATATAAAGCGATGCAGAAGAAAGTGTTTGCAACAGATCCATCGCTTCGCATTGAATCCAGACTTGTTGTTTCGATTCCAACGCCGATCGATAGATATACTGTGTTGTCGCAACGCTAAGGATTTCCTGCTGCAATTGCCTGGGCAGCACTCTGATGGCTGTCGACAGGCATTTGAATGCCGCGATGTTGACCCGGTTGTCGCCGTCGAAAGCCAATAGCGGTTGAACGATCGACTCCAGATTAAGGTTCTGCCACAAAACGCCCGGACTGGATGATTTCTCTTCACGTCGCAAAATCTCGGCAACCAGATTACCTAAATAGTTCAGGTATAATGCGATCTTTCGTTCCACCCCGGAATGACGGCGCAGATAACGATCGGACATGGTATCCGCACCAAACCAGCGGCTAAAAGCTTTCCTGTCGGCTTCAAGCTCAACTTCTGATGCACCCAGAAATGCGGCATAATTCAGGATATACTGCTCCCGCTCCCTGTCGGAAACCGCACGCGTCAGACGGTTGACAAAATCAGTATGGTTTCTGCGCAAATCATTGATGTATTGTATCGCTTCGACGATTTCCCGGGAAATGAACATACATAAACGCCGCAGATCGATTTCACCTTTATCCACATGTTTTTCCTTAGCAAGAAACGCCTTGATCAATGGCGCAGACAATCTGCTGTCCGCTTTTAACCAGAATGGATGGGAATATTGCGCCAGCAATCTTGTTAGCTGTTTTTCTATCATGGCACTTGCATTTGGTTATTTATCGTGTGCGGAATATGCTGCCTGCGCAAATCCATAAAACCGATTTCACCGGGCTGAAAATCCCGGTACATACGTCCTCTGCCAAAATTCCAGGACAAATAGACCAACCCGTTATAATTGGAAATGTCAAAATCACGCCTGAAGGTGAAACCGATTTCTATCCGTTGCTGATTTATTCGCCATTGATTCCATGCCATATTCAAAACAAAGGAATGACGGTCAAACGAATTGGCACGATTGCCGTCAGAAAAAAAATGTATCAACCGATAGCCGATATCCATATCGAGTTTTCCGATCAACTGCCGCCAATTCGCTGAGAACCATAAATGATCCGGCTGAAACACATTGCCGTTTTCATTGGAAACAACGGAGAAACGAGCCTGCCACAGCGTATCCAACCAAGGACGATGTGCCAGCAGATTTGAAATGCGCACGCCGCGTTGATGATCGGCTTTGTATTTTGTATATACATCCTGATCAAGCCGGTCATCGTCAACCGTTGAGGGCGACAAACTCATGACGCGATGAAAAAAAGATAATTCCGGTAAATACCAGGTTTTAGGGCTGATTTCCCGGCGCTGATATACCGACGCGTCAAACAACGCCGCCCATTCCAGGCTATTATTGTCAGGACGATTAAACTGTTGCATATGCAGGCTGCCATTCAGGCGAAAATGAAATGGCGTCGCCAAAGGTTGATAAAGCAACGATTCTGAAATACCAAAGCTGGGTTCACCATGTTCGCGCGCACGGCCGAGAAGATCGGTTCTAGAATAAAGCCGACGATTTGCATTAAAATAACGGTGGGTTACGGACGACTCAAAGAAACGCTCCGAATCGTTAGCACCCTGAGAATCACCAAAATTCCGGCGGCTCACTGCCGTGTTACTAATAGACCAAGTGCCATCTTCCTGTGACCCTAACGGATAACCATCATGCAGCAACACCTGCCCGGGATTATCATTCAAATGCACGGAAACCATAGCTTCAGGTACAGGTTCAACGGGTACATTAGTTCGCCTGCTCTGTATTTCGGTTTGACGAAGCGTAGCATACCGCCGAAATACCCGAACCAGTGTTTCCTGTTCTTCCGCTTCAGGTCTGACCACGATCTCTTCAAACCCGTCACCGATTTGTCGATATGTTGTCACAGTCTCACCGTCCTTCAATCTGTCAATACGCAACCAGGCCGGTCCGTCAACATTCAACACAACAGGTTCCTGATGGGTTGCCACATGATAAGCGCGTTCATTAACCCCTAACTGCAGATTGGCTCCGGGTTCTGCAAACCTGATTCTGACCAGCTGATTGGTCACCGGATTCAATGCACCTAGTTTTAACGTATGCATACCGGAAGAAACCGGTATTTCAATTTCAGCCAAAGGTTCTTCCGGTGTCAGTTCGATATAAATCGGCGCCTGTGCGTCTATTTGATAAAAAACAGTCAGGGGAACCGGCTTAACATAACGCACATTGTCCTGGAATAATGTCACGGTTAGAATCGTAGAAGAAAGGTTATTCATCTTCAATATCAGACGATTGGTTCCAGTCACAACATATTCATCAGGTTGCAACGGTGCAAGTAAAGCTCTTCTGACACGCAATGACGGTGTTTCAGGTTCCCAGCCTGTCGTTTCTATAAAACGCTTACCGGCACTTTGTTGTATATTTTCTATCGGGAGCCATCCTGCCCGATTAGCCAAACGGGTAAGCATCACTCTGAGTTCGGGTACATCCGGAAATCGAGCAATCAGTGCCTCGCTAAGAACCAGTGCATATTCCTGTTTTTGAAGATTTTGTTCCGCCAGCCAAAGCAACAAGGTCATCAAGCGCTTACTATCTGCCTTAAGCTGACCGGAATAAAGCGCGATAGCGGCTTCAATATCGCCTTCGGCAAGCAAAGCGGCCTCAGGCCAGCCTCCAGCAGCCTGAGGATTTACCCCCGGCGAACGATCTGTAATAAAACCTACCGGATCGGCAAGATCAAAAGCTGTTGACAGCCAGTCAATCAATGCCGGATGGTTCGCTGGCGGCAAAATACCCAAATCCAGAAACGGACGTTGTACAAAAACGTTAATTAAGAACGAGAATTCATTCCCGGACAATGTAACTTCATGATAACCCGGACCAAAATTAAATTCTTCCGTTACCCGTTGACCCAGTGTCCAGCCTTCATGACTGACAATAGTCGGCCAGTCGGTTTGCCGGTTGTTATTCACCGGCAGCAAGCGCAAGCCATCCCTGCTACGTAACTCCAGCCATGTATCGATAGGAACATCCTCCAGGGAATGTACCGGTCTGGCATCGACACGCAACGTTAACGGACCGATAAAACTTAATTTTACAGGCTTGTCGGTTGTTGCCAGATAAGCCTGGCTCGACAAATCGCGTGTGCTGTTATAAAGCAATACTGCCCCCGAATAATCGGTAATGATATTTTGTTCTTCACGCCAGCGGTACGGCCCGGGATGGTCGCTTTGCCAGTCAATCCAATCCCTAATGGCATCTTTATTTCTGTCAGCCAAATTACGGCGTATCCGGATGCCATCACTTAGAGATTGATGCCATTTGTTATTAACTTCGCCGGCAGCCGTAAAATGTTGTAAAGCAGATGTATAATCCCCCTGTTCCAGCGCGTATTGCGCCCACCAGAAATGTTGTTTGCTATGTTCTGGCAAAAGATCGACCAGCGCTTGAAACACCGCCCACCAGCCGGACTGATAAGCCGCTTGTATCATTGTTTCCAATGAGCGTTGATTTTTGGGTACGGTGAGTCCGACCATTAATGCCATGTCCGGCAGATCATTTTCCAGTAACACGTCAACCAACTCTGCTGAATATTCGGGCTTGGGATCAATTTGCAGCATTGTGCCCAATAATAACTGCAATTTATCAATGTCATTGATCTGCCGATAATAGGTTTTTAATTTCTCAAAAACAATATCGCGCAACGCCGGATCCTGTGTATAAAAAAGCAGACCGCGCAACTGCTGTTCCATTAAAAAATGCTCGCCTAACTGACCCAATGCATTCACAATCGCAAGTTCCGCGCGTTGCTGCAAGGTTTGCTCGGATTTGCCGCCATGTAAAATTTTTTTCCATTTTTCCAACGCGACTATCCATTGTCGGTTGTTTTCCGCAAGTTCAGCCAGTGTACGTAATCGATCAATTTCGTGGCGTGGAAGATCATTCGGCTGATTAGCAGGTAACTGGCTTGGCTTACTGACCGATGCGGCATAAAGGGCATGCTGCGATCTCAAAAAACGTAATAAAGGCAACCAGTGATTCGCCAGATCTTCTTCCAATGCTAAGCCTGAATCCAGTTTTTTTAACGCTTGCAAGAATTGATGATAGACATCATGCGTGCCGGAAAATTGATCAATGCTTGCTAAAAACGCCCGCTCGGAAAATGAAAAGAACCGGGAAACACGGTGTTGAACAGCAATGCTGATATTACCGGATGAGGCCGGCTGCCAGATTTTGACTTGCCTAACATTCTCTGGCATATCGAATTCGAAAGTCCCCGACGTTACCAGGGGTGACGCCATAAACCAACGGTTAAAGACGCCCTCCAAAGTAGGCGGCAGTCCTATATCGTCCAGGTGCTCAACCAGCAAATTCAGACCTGTTGCGGTCAAATTTTCAGTATATCTCGTATCGGCAAGTAACCGTTCAGTCGTTACCTGTACCCGGACAGGCGTTTCATCGTCAAACTGAACCATGAACACTGCACTATTTACTGAATTGTCGAGATCAGCTATAACACGCAAAATGCCCGGGCTCTTACGTGACGGCAAAATATAGCAATACGCATTTTCACATGTTGGACGGTCTGTCTTTACAACCGGTAAATCGACAAAATAACCCAGATTGAGACGATTGAGTATATCATTCAGATGTTGCCTGCCTGCCAAGCGTACTAGTTTCTGTTCACCTGGATTCTGCAACCGTTCTGCAATAAACCAGTTCACACGCTGCGAGAAAATATTATTTTTTGCGGAAGGACGAAGGTTCTGATAAAAAGAATTGGCGCCCAACATTTGACTGGCAACGGACTGCGCTCTAATGTCATAGGGTTCAGCCATTGCACTATGCCGCATAATCATGGCCGCCAATATACCGCTTTCACGTTGATTATTATCCTTAGCAAGCCTCTGCGCAAACTGTTCCTTTTCTGCAGGTGTTTTCAAATGGTCCAGAGTTTGCTGCGTTATGCGTCCCCGATTCAAAATTTTAAAAGATGGTTCTAATGGTTTTAAGGTTTGCCAAAGCCCTAAAAGATCAACTTTATCCGGCCGATTGAAAAACGGTAGCAGGTAATCCGAAGATACCTGTTGCAGCAAGCGCGCATATACCTTGGCTGTTGTCCTGAAACGCAGCTGATGCGTTCCCTCCGGGATATTGATATACCCCGTTTGCGGTTGACCGGTTACTTCTTCGCGCCAATTGACATAAACGGAAGCAGAATATTCAGCGGATGTATCGAATACCATTCCCTGATAAGGGGCATCATTTAAATCAACGAAAATACGATAAGTCTGCATTAATCGACTTTCTGTTCCAGGATAAGCCAGACGATGCTCAAGCGCAAACCGCGCCGGCCCTTGTACGGTAACCGATATATTATTTTCTTCGGGTTGCAATTGCCAGTATGTTTGAGAAGCCGCCTGATCGCTTCTGCGCATTTTAACGGTGGACGTAGGCAGTGATACCACATTGCGATAGGGTGCAATCGAATGCAAGGGTTCAAAACGTGAAATAAACAAAGCAAATTGCAGCTTGCTTTGGTGCGCTGCCGCATGACTGACACGAATCAAATTCGGCTTGCCGACATCGCGGTGCGTAATCAGTGAACGCTCATCCTGGGAAACAGCAACCGGCAAACTAACAAAAAGCCCTGATCCATTAGAATATTGAATATCCAAGTCATCTTTGGACAGCCTGTGGTCCGGATGATAAAGCCTCAAATGAGCGCCTTGGGGCACAAGTAATACTGTATTTTCTCCGGGCTGCAATGTAACAAAGTGCAACCCTTTAAAAAAATGGAACCTGGGCGGCTTACCTGATACCCATTCGGGTTTTCCTTCAATATTATCCCAGCGCAACGGTGTCTCAAACGCTTGCTGTAACCGGTATTGCACATCATCGTATGCGGCATTCACAATCGCCGGGCAAACCATCCAAATGATCAGGTATAAAAAACGCATTAATTGTTTTTTAGTTTGGCAGACAATAATCAAAATTATTTTGTAAATTTGTTTCCTTGAGTAATCGCTCGCGCACTTCGCGGCTAATTTCTATATGCATAAATCCTTTATGTCCAAGCTCGCGAAGTGCTGCGCCAATGGTATTCGCCGTGCCTCCCAATTCCTTTACTTCTTGCGGATATACCTTTGTATTGTCTGATACCTTTTGTTTGAGGCATTGTGTCGTTTCAATTAAGGTGTTGGTTGGTAAGGCGGTACCGGAACTTATAATAAACTCCGATTGTTTGCCTTCGGCGGTTGTTCTTTTTGACTGTGCATAACCATGTATTTGCAGCACATTCCCTTGCACAAAATGCTGCGCAAACGCACGAGTAAACGCGATAATAAAGGTGTATTGCAAATGTGCCAGATCAGCATTGACTGTCTCATTGTTTACAAGGTAACGTCGCGGCACCGTATTCCATGCGGCTGCGGCATAGTCCGACTGAACAATCAAATCAAAAGCAATTTCGCCTGTACGCAAGTCTTTGAAACTATGCGGTGCCTGCAACACCGAGATACTGTTAGTATTTCCACGAAACAGATAAAACCCGCGGCCCTCTTTACGCCCAGCTTTTTCCTGCACCACGATATAGTTCGTTTCATTCTCGCGGATTTCGAGAAGATCGAAACCAACGGCACTCCATTCGGTTTTCAACAATTGCATATCGTCGCCTCGAAAGATGCTCAGAAACAAAGACTCAGCCTTCTCCAGCTCGGTTACATCCGCCGGAACATAACTGCCACCCTGCTGCGCTTCAAACAAAAGCGCTCGAATATTACTGGCATTTACAACTGATTGAGCCGGCAAAAATAGCACTAAGAAGAAAAAAAGTAATACACGTTTATTCAGCAGCGCTAACATTTAACACCTCCGTCTCAATATAAATCTCTCTTTCCTCAAATACGCCCGGTGTTACTTTGGCCAAAGAAAGGTATCCGCCGTCAACGCCATCTTCAAGAAAAAAATCGATAAAATAATTGCCCAACGGCAGGTTTTCTCCCAGTGTCAAAAAAAAGGGATAGCCGTAATCCACATGTTCTGCTTGTGTGCCCATTACTGGCGTTGCGATACTGCCCGCTCGCACATCGAAACGTACCGCATCAAAACTCCAACTCTCCATTGGTACGAGCGGCATTAGTTCGATATTACTGATTTGTACCCGCACCAGCGTTCTGTCAACCCTACCATAGGGCATGTACAGCCTTGCCGATAATGATTCTTCTTCAAGCGTTTTCCGCTCATGGACGAAAGTCAACCTACTTTGATTAAATCGATTGGCAAGCCTCCTCAAGTATCCACCCGCCGACGGTTGTGCGTGACTAAGCATCACATTCACCGGCACATCGGTTATCACCTTAATCGTGTGCCGTCCAGCCGAAATCGCCGGTAACTGCATTTCTCCTTGACGCCCATTCGTATGTTGTTTGAAAAACAGCGCATCATCAATAAAGATAGAAAGTTCAAAGGGTGTGTTTTGCTGCCTGAAATAAACCAACCTTGGCATGATCGAATTCACACCGGGCGGTGCTTGAAAATTAACAATCGTATTTTTTCCGGTCATTACCGGTTGATAGACGGAAAAAAAAGCTTCTTCACGAATGGTCTCAACAGCGTCTAAAGGGGTAAAAACATAACGGGCCAGCCAATCGCCTTGCGGATGATAGTCTTCCCATTGATAACGCCCGGCAAGCAAATCGGACTTGTCTTCAGCCGGTTTAGGCTGCACCGTTAACAGTAACGAATGATTCGTTAATATCAAATCTTTATAATTGATTGGCCGTACGGGAAACCATGCAGGTTCGTTCCATTCGTCGTGGACTGAAACATAAGCACTCTCCGGCACCTTGATTTCACGAACCAACATTGACGGCCGGTTATACGCAAAAACCAATACGGGATTGTTTGAACGGAATCTGATTTGTTTAACATGCGATGGCAATAAAAAAAAGCGCGAAACCGGTTCGGACAAAAGGTTTTCTGCTGTCTCCCCGGCTATACGGTCATAGGCAGACACATCTGCGGTAAACTCAAAACTGTCTTGTTTAAAGATACGGCCTGTTTCATCAATCAAACTGTATTCGATCCGTGACAAAACTTCCTTTTGATCGCGGTGATTTTCCGGATAAAGATAGCGAAAATCAAGACGTAAAGGTGTGGCCTTTTCACCGGCATGTGCAACCTGATAGCTGACCGATGATTCTGGATCAATGGTATAGCCTCGCAGATAAACAGTTTCAGGTGTTATATCCAATTGTGAATCCGCGTTGATTAGAAAAGCACTTACAACAATATCATCTTGCGCGGAAATTTCCAGCAGACCGCCGGAAAAATTTTGCTCAAACTGTGCGGTATTACCCTGCCAGACTATACGATGCGTTGACCGCTCTGTCGCTGTGCGTCCAAACCAGCGGATGTTGATGGTTTCAGGCGCCATTTTCTTACCTGTTTCATATGCAGGATCGAATTCCAAGCGCACTCTACCGCCATTTTCTGGAATGGGAATAACTCCCCGGTACTGTTTATTTATCAGAACACCATGCAATGTAATGGGATCGTAAATTCTTTCACCTTCAAAAGCCCGCATGCTATAGAGTACTCTTGATTGATAGGCATAACGCTCGACGCCCATCGGCGCTAACGGACTTTGCATTGTTAACATCAGATTCTCGACTTCTTGTTTTGTGAGCAGATCGAGTGGGTAGATATTCCCAGACGCGAGATCTTCCTTACGCGTCTCCGCCATCCTTCTCCAGATTAAACTGATATTCCGCTTCGGAATCTTTGCAAAGTGATACACGCGCACAACCGCATCAGAAATTTCCGGGTCGCTACTGGCCAGTCTGATACGTAACCGATCTGCGTCGGGTATATCCTCTAAATTCAAAAAAATACTCTGACCGGCTAACGGCTCAAGTTCGCCTCTTAAGTAAAAAACCGGCTGAAAATAGGTATTCGTTTCGTCGTTTTTTATTTGATTCAGGCCTGCACGCTTATGATACGTTTTTTCCAGCAAGGTATCGCCATTTTCGTCCAAGATCTGATACTCCAAGGCATATTGCCAGGCGTCCATAATCTCGGTTGGCAACGATGCGGCAATACTTGCATTGCTGACTAAGCGAATCCTGTCTGCACCTGCCGGCAATTTAAAATCCAGCCAGCGTTCCTGGTCCAGAACATACACAATGGAAGCACTAGAAACGGCAATACGCTGCTGCAGATCAAAATCGCCCGAACCCATCCATTTAGGCAACGACTGCAAGGCTTTCAGCATAACCCAAAGCAGGCATGTAATAAAAAGGATAATGAGTAATATATGCTTACGACGCTTCATCTTGTTTTACAAACTCAAGCCATGCTGAACGTGAATTGATGTATTCCTCGATAAGAAGACGGTCTATATTATTTACGCCGACCTTGACTATTTTATCCGTTTGGCCAGGCGTCAAATTCGCGACAATCGCTAATTCTCCGGAAGGAAAATATACCAGTAAAAAAGCCTGCTTAGAGTCGATGTCTATCAAACGTTCAAACTTATAATCGGACCAACGGGTTAACAATGAAGAAAGTACAACAATATCATGTGCTTGAATATATTCAGTCAAGGCATTACGCAAGTCTACCGGTATTGTTTTGGATGATCCCGGTGAAGTATCAAAGGCAAGTTTTTGATATAAGGGCATATCATTAGATGGAATATCCAGCGCATTAAACTGCGCAATCATCAGACGGTTTTCCGATTGCTGCTGATAACTGGAACGCGTCAGCGGAGAAAGCCAAAGCATTGCAAATTCAATGTTTTCCGATTGTCTCAGATACAATGCCTGGGGTGAGAACCCAACCTCATATCCCGCTGTTTCTATCGAACCGTCAACCAATCTGCTGAACAACCCATGTTGATCAAGATTGTTCAACAAACGTTTTTGCAATGGACTGAGATTCTCTTTATCGGTAACGCCACTATCTACGGAAAGCAATACATCCGCATCAGTCGTAGGTGAGTCGGGGCGAACTGTAAAAGCGCGGCTTTGCACCAGCAATAACGGCTCGGACCGCGATTCTCGTTGGAGAACCTGACTGACAAGGTTGAAAACATTTTCCTTATTCGCTATCCTGATCAGATCCGCGCTCTTATCCGTATTGGCATTTGGACTGGCTCCCGCAATAAAAATCGCTTTTGCTTTCAGTGATTCAAATAAAGCCACGCCATATTCAAAACTGTTAATTTCATACCCGGGACGCGGAACCTGAATAACAAATGAATTGCTTGGACCCAATCGAAAAATATAATTGCCCCAATACCGCCTTTCGGCCAGGTCATTTTTTTCCGTCAGAATCAGATAGTCTTGCCCGGAATCCACATGCCGGTAATGGATGAAATGGTAACCCAAAATACCGGCAGCCGCGTCAATACTTCGAAGTGCTGCTAAACCGGATTCAGTCCAACCAGTACGTTTATACTCAGTGCGTATCAAATCAATTACTGGTGTGACGACTTCTTCATCAAAAAAAAGTAATTCCTCAAATTGCGGTTTTATATAAAGATTGGTTCCACTGGCAGCAATTTCAGTCTTACTCCCTAACAACCAGTCCCTCAGGTAACCATCGATTTTTTGTGTATGCTCCTGAACAGACAACCCGTGTTCAGGTAACAAAGTACGAAACAGAATTTTACGTAAATCTTCACGACTCAGGATTAATTCGGCAAATCCTTCGCGAACGGCGTCACGTTGCAAATTAACAAAAGGCGTCACTTTCCATTCCAGGTGGAAACCGCCAATCCATTCCCGCAGCAGTCCCAATTTCAGGCTCGGGGGCAATGAATTCTTGACCCATATGCCACTATCAATACGGGTTGAACCATCAGAAGATCCCTGTGGCTCAGTAAGTAATTGTCTGTGGATTTTTTCATTAGAATACCCTCTTACCTGAAGCACATCGTTATGCGCCACTTCACGGTGAAAGGACTGGAAAATGGTTCTATAATTGGCCAGCACATCGGATGAACCATCGGCATTTGTGCGCCGCTGCGTACCCGCGATCGCCAACGCTTTTGCGCCCATGACTGAAAACAGTTTTGCGCCGGCTTCCATTGTACCGCGTTCGTCGAATGGCGCGGGCACTTCTACGACCAGCTGATTATTCGCGTCCAGATTGATGGCATAGCTCCCCCATCCTCGTCGTGGCAAATGCTCTTGCAGATATAGATAACTACCCTGTATCAAGTCGACACGGTAGTTAACACGTGCCAAATGCGCTTGCGCTTCTTCAAACAACACCACATCCCTGTTTTTGGCATAATCAAGCAAATTGCGCACGCCCAGCGCAAAAATTTCCATTTCCTGCGGCAGCGGTACAGCAAAACTATCTCTTGATTTATTACCGTACATGGCAACCTTGTCTTGCCTGACCACTTCATCGAGCTCATATTCCGACAACGATGCAGTAAGAAATACGGGCACCCTTGATTGCGGCAGTGGCCAAGACCAAAGTTGCGGCAAGAATGTTAAAATAAAGCCAATAAAGCTGGCCGCTGCGACTGCGGTGAATGACGTTTGTAATAAAGCACGGGAGAGTCGGGCAACGATATCCTTTTCATGCATTTTAATGGCAATAAGTGTCGCCAGCAAATAACCGAAGCCGAAGAAATCGGTTGCTTTTACATCCGGTGCCCACCAAAGTAAACAGTAACCCAATATCATTTTGTAAGCAAAACCAACGTTAAAGAACAGCAGTAGTTTTCTGCCGCCTTCTATGGTTGCTTGTTTGAAGACAGGAAGTTTCAAAATCAGAACAGAGATACCCAAAATTACAAATGCTTCGATACAAGACGTGAGTATCTTGGTGGGTTGATACCACTGCAGCGCAAATAACGCCGGAATAAGAATACCGTTAAAGTCCCAGCCATAATGGAGATTCATTCGTGAAGCCAGGAATGCGGTTGTTATCAGAATGATGTAGGCCTTTGGGCTGGCAAGCATGGATGTTGCCGTATCCTCATACATGTAACTCAAACTGTTAAGATTGAAGTTAGTAAACGTCATCAGTCCATACCGAATCAGTAAACATGTTATGCCAATGGTAATCAGCTGCGGGAATAATCCGTAAACAAATCCGGATTTCCAGAACTGATTGGCAACCAGTGCGACAATAATCAGGCCAAAGCTATGTAAATTATTACGGTAATCAAACTGGATGCCGAATTCAGAATTGATTACTTCCCCAAATATGGGTAGAAACCAGCCATCCATTGTAAGACGAACGGCGATACTGACAAGCAATAACGCAAAGAAACGGTCGCGTCCGAAAACGCTGCTCCACTGACCCCAGCGGGAAAAATATTCCGAGCACAGCCAAACAATAAAATAGGTGATGAAACCTTCGAAAAGCACCACGCTGGCAGCCCAGGGTTTGGCTAAAATTAATGGCGCGAGATATCCGGGAACAACCAGCCCGGATAATAACCAGCCCAAGCGCAAATTAAAAAAAACGATAACAAGTACGCCAACCCAGACTGTCGTGATAACAGAGGCAGAAAGACTTCCTTCCGGAAAAATATAGAGCGGAAAAATATCGGACATCTGTCAGTATTACTTACTTGATGTCAAAAATTATTTAGTGACTAAAAACGCCGCAATTTAACTGTAAAATTGATACCCATTCCTACTTCACTGTATCCTTCGACCTGTCCACCCCAGCGCATCACTTGCGAAAGAACCGTGTGTAATTTCCTGAATTCTTCAGAAGTGCTTATATCGCTGCCGTGAAAATACTGTTGAAACCGTTCATTCGGCATGCCAAAACCGGTATTAGCTATCAAGTAAACCATTAGGTTTTCCTCTTCCTTCAGTTTAATAGTGACGGGAGTGTTTTCAGCAGAATCTTGTAACAAAATAAGAAAAATAATATTGAAAAGTTTTCTGATTTCATTCACATCAGCAAATACAAGGCTGATTTGGCCGGAAAAATCATATTCGAATGTGTTACCGTGCAGTATTGCCTTATCCCTTAGGGCTGCAATTGAGAATTCAATTGCAGCACCTGCATCAACAGGATAACTTTCCAGCTCTTCTTTCCACAGGTCTTTTGATAATAGCGGATCAGATTTTAATATCATACTGCTTGAACGGTCGATATTTTCTTTTAGCATTTGCAAAAAATGTTTTTGTTTTTCGCTGCCGATATCTGCTTCGGTCAGTTTTTCTGAAAGCGCTTTTATTTCTTGCATATCAGTGTATAACTGCTCCCCAACAAACGCCACCAGATTTTCCTTGACAGTAATCAGGTTTTTTACAGTTGTTACATTGATTATTTCACAAAGAATACCATTCAAATTAAAAGGTGAAGTTGAGTCTACAGACACTTGGCGCGCACTATTTTTTAATAACGGAGAAATATGCAATAGGTATTTTTTTTCACTATCGGCTATGAGGTCAACAAGCAAAGTCGATTGACTTCTTTCTATCAAAACATTTTCTATTAACTGACGCACTTTTCCGGAGTCCATCCCGGTTAACCGCGAAATCAAATCCAGCGGCGTCATTTCATGGGGTGCCAGATCAATGCCTTCAAGCAACTTTACCATCGTATCATTGACCAGAATGACACGACCAAACAAATCGTAAAGTATGGCCGCAGTACTGAGTCCATTGAGAAAATCCTCCAAACCGTTCAACCGCATTTCAAGCAGCGAAATTGATTTATTCAGATCTTGTTGTAATTGCGAATCTGTTTCTAATTGTAAAAAACGCTGCAAATGACTTTCATCGTTTTCTTGATTGCTTAACCATTGTTGACGATAATACAATAATTCAGCAATCTGATAGCTAAAATCCTGAACAATTGCCTCAAAATTAGGCCGCGCATCTACTTTCTCGGGTGCTATGCCAAAAACCCAGAAACCGAAAAGATCATCCGCATATTTCAAAGGTACAAGATACTGTATCTCAGCATATTCTGTGCCATGCAGATAATCTGTTACAACAATAGGCCCATTTTTACTAATCGCCGTACTGTATGGCGTACGTTCGAAATCTCTGCGTTTTTCATGGATATCCTCAAAAGTACAATTTAGTGCCTTAACCTCTTTGATACGGTGATCGGATGACACGCGCTCCAGTAAAATCAAGCGACTCAAATCAAGGGACTGATTGATAATGGCAACGACTTGCGCCCATGGATCAGCTGATTCATAGAAACTCGGCAAAAATACATGTTCACGAATTTTAGCGGATGTATCGAGCAATTTTTCCCGCAGCGCGCGATAGTCCAAGGTGATTCTACGTTGTATAAAAACAGCTAATCCCACAAACTGGGCGAACACCAATTCCACGATTGGTTGCCAGATTTGCATGTAAATCAACAAAGCCCAGGAAAATACGCAATAGATTACAAATAGAAATAGCGTTAACCCAATAGACAGTCTTATATCCAACCGTTGATAAGTCATCAGACTTAGGGTAAGAATTAACAGCACCAATACAATGTTAATAAACCACGGCGTTTCGTTAATAACACGATCGGAAAGTAATGTTTCCAGCGCATAACCATGAAATATAGCCGACGATACGATATTATCGTCCCCAACCATAGAAATAGAGATTGCATTATCCATACCGGATGAGCCAATCAAAACACTGCGCCCTGCAACGAGCTCCGGAATAAGATCACCAGCAAGTACTTTGTCTAAAGTAATCATTGGCAACAAACCAGTGCCGCCGATAAAATCTATTAGAAATGATTCACTGGCAATTTCCGGCAATTTTCCAAGATACTGGCGCGCCGCTGCCATCTCGAACGTAACGGTTAAGCTATCTTCATATTGCAGCCTAGTAAATTGTTGCCTGTTAGCACCGAATGTTGGTTCTCCGATAATTGAAATTGCGGTATGTACACCAGCCTCAAGAGCAGTATCGGGCGGTAAATCAAAGAATGGTTTCCGCGTTTCTTTAGACAGGCTGGTCATTTTCCTTACAAACAGCATATTTTCCGATTGCGCTGCCTGTTGATAAAAATTGCCGCTTGCATTCTCCGGAAAAAACATAAAACTGATCTGGCTCGCGCCCATGGATTTCAGTGATTTGATCAACGGCTCCCACACCGTATCGTCCGCCATCCTTTGTTTTTTGCTCACATCAATAAACAGAACATTCGGGCGTACTTTTCCTATCGCGGGTGAATAACTTGTAAAAAAGTCATAGAGTAAAAAATTCGGCAGAATGAATAAGCCAAGCAAACTGAACAGTAGTGTGATAAAAAATATGCCGATACCCGTTCTCAGACCGTAAAATTTTTTTTCGAGCATATTATCAATTCAACTTAATTAATGGGTATCTGTAAAAAACCGAATTTGCGAGTATCCGTTTCACGGATTTCTTGCTTACTCCCGCTTCGTTACAACACGCTGTTAAGCAAAAAATTTCCCTGACATATCAAATATATGCTGCGTCACCATTTATTGCGCGCACCTTATTTTGCTTAAAACTTCAAATTTAAAAACATCCCTGTTTCATTAAAATCGTTTTAATTGTAAAGATATATAGGCAAATATTAGTGACGTGACAAATTAAAAACCTGTATCTACCTCCGGCAACCCCAAGTTATTCTAAACGTTTTTTTAAAAAAATAACACAACTATCTGTAACGGCACTATACTTTTTATGGAATCTTTAACATCTGGATTTACATCGCAATCATACAATAGGGGGGAAGCAAAATGATTTGGAATTTTTTACAACCATTAATCGGTCCTGTAATTAACAAACTTGTCGATCGAATCCCTGATCCGAACAAACGCGCCGAAGCCAAGGAAGAATTTGAACGCGAGCTCATGGAAGCAGTGATGTCTGCCGGTCAAGCTCAAAATAAGGTTAATCTGGCTGAGGCAAAACATAAAAGTGTTTTCGTTGCTGGGTGGCGTCCATTTATCGGGTGGGTTTGCGGCATCGGGTTATTATGGGCCTTCATATTGCAACCAGTGGCGGCTTGGTTATTTGCGGCTTTTATTCCTGATTTTCCACACCCGCCACAGATACATACCGATGGACTCTATCAATTGGTACTGGCCATGCTGGGTATGGGTGGATTAAGAACTTTCGAAAAGTTAAAAGGTGTTTCTCGTGAAAAAAGTCCTTTAGAAGGAAATTGAGAAAAATCATTGATATTACAATATTTAAATATCTATTCAATAACGCAACCTTTATCATAGAACATACCGGTTCACTTTACCAAATGAGCCGGCATGTTTTATATGAATAAGCTCAAATCTGATCTGACACCGCGCTAAATTGATCTTAATGTAACCTGACAGTCGGCTATCGGCCAACAGCAGCCAGTCATCGGTATCCAGTGAACGGCCGGATAACCTTAAAAGAAGTCATAAAGTTAGCACCAATACTGAAAAAAATTTGATTTTCTAGGATATCATTTTAGCAGCACGCCATTACGTGTTGCAAATGTAACAATCCAGAAACACATTGAACGCACGTCCGGCTTTATAAGCAGCAGAGAACTAAAAAAGCCACCGCAAAAGCGGTGGCTTACGTTTCAAGTCAATACGCTACACATTGGCAGTAATCGTGTAATGCAGGGCAAGGCCAAATTTAATATTCTAGCGAAAGCACTCCCTGCAATCACTTCAAAAATACCTTAGCGATAGCATGACTACTGGATCAGCACTCGCGACGTCGACGCCCCATCATACCCATGATACCCAAGGCCAAGCCAGCCAACGCGAGTGTCGGTGGTGTAGGAACAGCTTCGAAACTGACGAACGGTATTCTGTTGGATGTAGTTCGTCCAATGTCTCCTCTCACACGCGAATCTGAAGTGAGGCTTGAAAAGTCATCTGTCATATATCCGATCTGCGTATTGGTATGTCCAAATATTGTGTGAGGAACATAGAATAGATCACGTAGGTTTCCGGTAGTAGTCTGATATGTGTGATCAGTTGTACCAAGGGCATTTATGATAGCATCAGCCGCTATTCCTGCTCCGGCTATATTTCCGAAGAACGTAGGCGCCCGATTGAAAACTGACCCATCGTTATCATTAAATATGCCATCGTTGTCTTTGTCAAACAGATCGTTAAACGAAATATCGCTATGGAAAGTAACATTGTATTTCGTTCCGCCTATATCCAAATTGCTAAGTGAAGTAACAAGGACAGCATGGGCGGAAAATGAAGAAAGCGATATGACGAGTAATGCCGCTCTGAGAAAATTTAGAAGCATGGTTGTATTACCTTTATTATTAATTGTTATTTACTGTGAGGCTACGTTAATTAAACGTAAGCAATCATCATAGTAAATAAGCAACATTTACACCATAATTACAAGTGCTTGTATTAACGTTGGTTTTAGTTTTGACAATGCGGCCATGCTACTTAGTCGACCCTGAAAAAAGATATTTTGAAAAATCTTTCGCACAAAAATTCAGCCAGGGGTTGTTTATCTTGCTTGTACACTTTTTCTTCAGAAGTTTCCGGCGGCAAGGCTTGTTATTGTCCTGGTTTTCGCAGCAAAAAACAGCCAAAAAATGGCCTGCAGCCATTGTTTCAGATTCCAGGCGCAAGCAGCCATCAGCAGGTTGATTCGATCACCGACCGCACCTTTCAGATAATTCCTTGCCATTCGATAGTCCGACTTCAAGTGACCAATAATGGGTTCGATGGCTGCACGCCTTCTGCATTGTGTTCGTTTCTTGTTTCTCTGGTAACGCGTGTCTCGTTTAAGCGCTTTTCCCGGCAGAATGATTTTGGTTCCATTGACTTCACTTTTGCCACGATAACCGCGATCACACACTGCTTGCTTGACTGTTTTGCCACGCGATGTTTCAACATGCTTGAGTATTTCCGGCAACGTATGACTGTCATACAGGTTTTGTTCATGGCTGACAACGCCGACGATGATATTGCTTCGCGCCGTACAGGCGATTGATGCTTTGCTACCGTATTCGTATTGCTTGTGGTCTTTTCCTTTGGCGACACAGTAGACCTGCGGTTCATGCAGGGAGTAGATTTTGTTTGTGTCCTTGGGTTGTTGTTTTAAAATGCGTTCATACAGCAGAAAATCCTGTTGGTAGCATTCAAACAAGCAGTACTGCGCCAATTTTCTTCTGAGCTCCCGTATCAAAATACCCGCAATGGTTCTAAGCCGTTTCAAAGCACGCTTGGCCTTGGCTCTTTTCTTGGCATGGCGAAAATGACGAATATCCAGGTGCAGTGATTTGACTTCCTTAACGAACGTGCGCCGTTGGAAAATGCCATGCGCTTTGGCAAGCTTGTTCAGGCGATTGATAATTCTAAT
>JAGRFM010000134.1 GCA_020446045.1 Nitrosomonas sp. | reverse complement strand
TTGGCTTTTGGCGTGTTGACCCGGATCATGACGAGACCGCCGTTGCCTTCGATAAACTCAACGGTTCCTGCGATGCCGTGTTGGGCGTTCAATTGTTCAATGCTCATTGTTTTCCTTTTGATTTAATGGGTTTGATTTATTTGTCTTTAGGGCGTCTCTAAAAATTCAGAGTTTTAAACAAAACGAGGCGCGAGCAAAAAATGGTGACGCCACATATATTTGATATGTAAGGAAACATTTTTTGTGAGCAACAAAGTGTTGTAACAAAATATGGATTTTTAGAGATGCCCTTTATTTAAGATTTCATAATTGGGATAACTCTACTCACCGCCAGTTTAGCACGCTCACGGGCTTCATCAGTGTTGCTGCCGTTGGCGAGTGCAACCCCCATACGCCGGCGTTTAAACGCTTCAGGTTTGCCGAACAGGCGGATATCGCTTTGCGGCACGCGCAAGGCATCCTGTACGCCTTTAAACGCAATGCCTTTCGTTTCCATACCGCCGTAAATCACCGCACTGGCGCCGGGAGCACGTAAACTGGCGTCAACCGGCAAACCGAGAATGGCGCGTGCATGCAGGTCGAATTCGCTTTGAATCTGGCTGCACATCGTGACCATGCCGGTATCGTGTGGGCGCGGACTGACTTCGCTGAACCAGACATCGTCTCCTTTGATAAACAATTCCACGCCGAATATACCCAGGCCACCAAGATCGTCAGTGATGCGTTTGGCAAAATCGCGGGCACGTTGCAACGCCGTGGGCGACATTGCCTGCGGCTGCCAGCTTTCGACGTAATCACCGTGCACCTGCACATGCCCGATCGGTTCGCAGAAATGCGTCACCGTCTCGCCATTTTCATTTTTCGCGCGCACCGTCAATTGTGTAATTTCATAATCAAACCGAATCACACCCTCGACAATCACACGCCCCTGATCGACCCGCCCGCCGCTTGCAGCGTATTTCCAGGCTGTTTCAACATCGGCGGCAGAGTCAACCTTGGACTGCCCCTTGCCCGATGACGACATGACCGGTTTGACGATACACGGATAGCCGATTTTTCCGTCGATGGCGGCTTTGAGTTCTTCCAGGCTGTCGGCAAACACATACGGCGATGTGGGCAGTTGCAGCGTTTCCGCGGCCAGACGACGAATACCTTCGCGGTTCATGGTCAGTTGCGCAGCGCGCGCGGTCGGGATGACGGTTGCCAAGCCTTCGCGTTCAATCTCAGCGAGCATAGCAGTTGCGATAGCTTCAATCTCCGGCACGATGATATGCGGTTTTTCCTGTTCGATCAGCGCACGCAATGCCTGGCCGTCGGCCATGTTAATGACATGCGCGCGGTGCGCAACCTGGTGCCCCGGCGCATTCGCGTAGCGATCCACGGCAATGGTTTCCACACCCAATCGCTGCAACGCAATAATGACTTCCTTGCCCAGTTCACCGCTGCCAAGCAGCATAACCTTTGTTGCCCCCGGACTGAGCGGCGTACCGAGGATTAATTCATAATTCATATGATTTACTCCCTTAATCACTTTCCAAGTTTCTTTAATTGATGTTGCTCCAACGCCCATTGCACATGCTCGCGCACCATGGCGGACGGATTATCCAGCCGACCTTCCAGTGCCTGTACGATTTCCTGTGAGTATGGCGCATTACCCAACCCCACGGCAATATTGCGCAACCATTGTGGGTAACCGATGCGCCGGATCGGACTGCCTGCGAGCTTAGTATCGAATTCCTCCTGACTCCAACCGAATAATTCCACCAGCGTGACATCATCGAGACCATGACGCACATGAAAATCGGTTTCTTCGGTGATCTGTGCGAATTTATTCCACGGACAAACCAACTGGCAATCATCGCAACCATAGATACGGTTGCCGATTAAAGGCCGCAGCGGCTCGGGGATGCTGTTCTTGAGCTCGATGGTTAGATACGAAATACAGCGGCGCGCGTCCACTTCAAACGGCGCAACAATCGCCTGCGTGGGGCAGATATCGATACATTTAGTACAACTGCCGCAAAAACTGCCTTTGGCGCCGATCGGTTCATCGACCGGCAGCAATAAATCGGTGTAAATTTCGCCGAGAAAAAAGTACGAGCCCGCCTGCCGTGACAACAGCAAGGTATGCTTTCCACGCCAGCCCAGACCTGCTTTTTGCGCCCATTCAACTTCCATAACCGGCGCGCTGTCGGAAAATACACGATATTTGAATGGCCCGACAACAGCCTGTATTTTGTCGGCCAGTTTTTGCATGCGTGAACGCAACACTTTATGATAATCACGCCCGAGCGCGTAGCGTGAAATGAATGCCTTTTCACCCTGATGAATCACCGACCAGCTTTCTGCTGCTTTGGGTGGAAAATAGTTCATGCGTACCGAGATAATACGTTGCGTGCCGGGTTCAAGTTCATACGGCCGGGAACGCTTGGCGCCATGTTTGGCCATATAATCCATTTCTCCGTGATATGCTTTATCGAGCCATTGAAACATGCCGGTTTCAGCTTCCGACATATCGGCACGAGCGTCAGCGATACGCACGTCATGAAACCCCAGCGCCCTGCCCCATGTTTTGATTTCCTGCGCAAGACCGGCAACATCGATGGCCTGACAATCATTTTTATTTTTGGAGACTTTTTCGTGTGTGGTATTCATGATTCGGATTCAGTATCAGGTTTTTCTTTTTTTCTTGCCAACGAAGCAGATACACTTGCTCTGGGTAAAAAAATAGCGGCTGTTTTAAAGCCCGGGCTGGTTATTTTTCTCAATGGAAACCTCGGCGCGGGCAAAACAACACTGGTGCGCGGTATTTTACACGGACTCGGTCATCAGCAGGCAGTCAAAAGCCCCACATACAATTTAGTTGAAATCTATAATTTTTCTAGGTTATACTTGTATCACTTTGATTTTTATCGATTCAATGATCCTTACGAATGGGAAGAAGCAGGTTTTCGGGATTACTTTAATACCGATTCGATTTGCCTGATTGAATGGCCGGAAAAAGCTGCGGGACTTTTGCCCGATGCGGATCTGAAAATTGACTTTGAGATTCTTGAAACCGGCCGCAATGTCACCATTTACGCTGACACCAGGACAGGAGAACAATGTCTACAGCACTGGCCGGAACACTACAAGCAACAAAGGCAGAAAAAGCCGAAAGCATGATAGCTGCAGGAGCAGGGATGGCTCCTGTTTTTTACGCTATTGGACTACGTCGCAATCAACAATGGGGGCGGTGGATGCAATGGCTGTTAATTCTGGCGTTCCTGTTCTGCGTCTTTCCATTATTTGGCAAAACCGCCCTTGCCTCCAGCATCGTCACGACGGCAACCCAGGTTAGCCTGACTGAACAATACACACGCATTACCCTGGAATTCAACAATCCGGTGCAATACGAATTAAGCATGTTAAGTCATCCGGATCGTGTTTTTATCGACCTGATGAACATTCCGCTCAACGATGCGATCAAATCCCTACCGGACAAAGTCAACCCGGCAGATCCGCTGATTGAACGCATTCGTTACGGCCGTTTCAAGCCGCATATTATCCGTATTGTGCTTGATCTAAAAGCAAAAGCCGTCCCTCGGGTTTCCTTTATCGATCCTCAAAACGGTCACGGCTATCGATTGATGCTGGATATTTACCATCCAACCAAAGCAGCGTCTGTAGAGCATGATCGGGGAACAATTACAAAACAAAAGCATCATCACGCCCATAACCATAGCCACGGTCATGATGCGGATGAACTGGATCACTTAATTAAATCGCTGATCAAACACAAACCGCAACACCCACAGGTCAATCAACCGTTACCCTATCACAAGCCAGCCAGTCATTTACATCATACTGCATTGAACGATACCGCCATTGATTACCCAAAGAGTTTTCAGGCCGCCTTATATCGCAAACCGGTTCAATCTTCCAAACCGACAAGAATTATTACGATTGCTATTGACCCGGGCCACGGCGGTCACGATCCGGGGGCAATTGCCAAAAACGGCAAGGGTACCAAAGAAAAAGATATTACACTGGCCATATCCAGAAAACTCAAAGCCATTATCAACAAAGAACCGAATATGCGCGCAGTTTTAACGCGCAATGGCGATTATTTCCTGAACCTCAACCAACGACAAGCTATCGCACGTCAACACAATGCCGATCTGTTTGTCTCCATCCATGCCGATGGCAGTGAAAAAATCCACCCGAGCGGTTCATCAGTCTATACGCTGTCGGAACACGGCGCCACATCGACAACCGCAAGCTGGCTCGCAAAACAGGAAAACACTTCTGGCGGCAATCTGATCGGCGGCGTGGATATTGCCGGAAAATCGGGAGACATGCGTGAAGTCATTCTGGATTTATCGATGAATGCCATGATTAATGACAGTGTTAAAGTGGCGGAATTTGTCCTAGAAGAGATCGGCAGGATTAACCGGTTACATAAAAAGACCGTAGAACAAGCCGGTTTCGTTGTTTTAAAATCTCCCGATATCCCTTCCATTCTGGTTGAGACCGCTTTTATCACCAATCCCCATGAAGAAAAGAAATTAATCAACAATAAGTATCAGGATAAAATGGCAAATGCGATTTATACCGGTATTCGTAACTACTTTGCCACCAACCCTGCTCTAGCGCGCACCGAAATGGCGCGTGTGCGGTAATCTGCCGGCTGTTTTACCCCCGGATTTGATTAATAGTTGAAGTCGGCTATATTATTCATATACAGTAACAGCTTTAGCTTTTTACTAGGGGGTGTCGTCATGAGTTATGTGCATTTCTGCGCGAGCAGATTTTTGATGAATGTTTGTGAAAAGTGCGTGGGGCATAGCCGTAGCTATGTTCAAGTACTTTGAATAAATAGGCGCAAAAATCTGTCGCGCCCTTCGGGTTTGTTTTTCGAACAAAATTGTCGGCGTTTTTGTTCCTTGAATATGCCTTGGCATGTCCTGCGGTACAAAAACTTGATCCTTTTGCCCGAAAAGCAAACAGAATTGTTCATAACTCATGACGACACCCCCTAGCTGATTGAAGAATCCAACTGAATTATTGCTGTAAACAAAAGCAAGACCTCATGTACCAGCTTCTATTAATGCCGCAAAGGTTTAACGAAAAGTAGGCGGATCGTAAACGCTCATCACTTCCTTGATCATGTTTTCGTATTTTTCTTCAAAGGTATCACCATCAAAACGGGACAACTCATAACAGCCCAGTGGATTTTCCAGATCATTCAACAGGCATTTGTTGCAATAGGTGCATTCTCGATGCAATTCAGGGCCATTCTTGTCTTTGAGAATTTGCGGCAAATCATTATTTGCAATCAACGGCCTGCCAATTGACACACCATCGCAGTTACCTGCGCGAATCGCGCCGGCAATCTGATCAGCGTGCTGGAACCCGCCTGTACAAATGACCTTGGCACCGGAATCAAGCCGGGTGACATGATCACGGATTTCGCGGGCGTAACCGGCATTAATGCCTTCGATCACTTTGCCACGGCGCCAGCGCCAATACCAGCGGAATAATTTTCCGGTCAGCCGATGGCTGAATACCCAGTAATTCAAATGCGTTCTGCTGCCCTGAGACAACATGCCGTCATACCAGCGGACGGCTTCCTGTACCGGAAAATCACCGGGAGGATTACGCGGATGCGGGAAAGTGCTGCCACTGGACACATGAAAGGCATCAATTCCTTTGCCGTCATCCAACAAAATGGCGCACTGCTGCTTGCTTTCTTCAAGCACATTGCCCGGTTTTTCCCAGGGATAAAGCCAGTCGTTATGATCAACGCCGTTAATCTTCATCTGCAGATGGAAATCGTTACCGACTTCCCTGCGTATCGCACGCACGACTTCTAAAACGAACCGCGTTCTGTTTTCCACAGAACCGCCGTATTTATCCTTGCGATTGTTGATACCGGAGCTTAGAAATTGCGTGATGAGATAGCCATTGGCGCCGTGCAATTCAACACCATCCAGCCCCGCCTCCTTGGCGCGCCGCGCACCCAGCGCAAACTGATTGATTACCCTGTCAATCTCATCTTGCGTCATGGATTGCGCCGGGAGGCCATGAAAAAAGTCAGATTTGTTCGTCGAACTCAATCCACGGTGATAGAGATTCTCGACGCCACCGAGATCCTGCTGTCGCCCTGAATGGCTCAATTGCAGAATATATCGGCAATCATAACGGTGTACGCTTTCAGCAACGGCTTTCCAGAATGGAATCTTGTTGTCGTCATCGATCATTGCATAGCGTGTCAGTATCCGGCCTCGGACAGAAACCGGAACATATGAAGAAATAATGGCGCCCACACCACCCTTGGCAAATTTCTCTTCCCAGTTGAGTCTTGCATTGCCGCCATGGCCGTTATAGTCATCAAACATGCCGGACAAATTGGAACGGAACAAACGGTTCTTGACGGTTAAATGCCGAAACTCCAATGGATTAAAGATTAACTTGACATTGTCCTCATGTAAAAAAGACGTATCGGATAAATCTTTTTCAACTGCCATTTCAATATCCTCTTTATTATTTAAGATGTCGATCCTGCAATTGCAATGCTGCTCATTGATAGACTCTGGTGCATCGCTGCGCCCTGCCACTTCAGCTCAGCACACTTTTCCGTCAGCTTTTTCCATTTAAACCAAAGCAGATAAATTCTATTTTATTTACAGCACATTAGACACCACAACTGTTACAACGAAGATGGTTAAATATCTGATCATATTCAAAGGAATTTTTAACATCTTAACTATAAAATGAATAATCGACAAGACAAAAACTGGAAAAATGCAGAAAACACAAATTCATCAAAATCCACCATATTTTTCAGAAACAGTTTTCAATTTTTTGATCAAGACTTTCTGACCAACGCCGCTTTATGTGACAGAATCAATTAACCCGATTTATTGCATGTTATATTTAAATGCAAAAATACTTGCTCAACTTTTTGCCTTGCGGCAACATGACATCAACAAAAAAACACATCAATTTTTATGACTAATCAGCCTATCAAGGTTCTGCACGTACTTGACCATTCCTTGCCGCTGCACAGCGGTTATACCTTTCGAACCCGTTCGATCCTGAATGCACAACATCAAATGGGAATCATCACGGCAATGATTACAGGTTGCAAACACGCGGAACACAGCACCTGCTCCGATGAAGTCGAACATGTTGGCAATTTGACTTTTTATCGTACCTATCCAACTTATTTGAGCAAAATCCCGGTTGCAAATCAGATGGATGTCGTCATGACATTAAAGAAAAGGCTGGATTCAGTCATAACCCGTGAGCAGCCTGATATTTTGCATGCACATTCACCCTGTTTAAATGGAATGGCCGCCCTCAGTGCAGGAAAAAAACATGGTTTACCGGTTGTGTATGAAATGCGTGCTTCGTGGGAAGATGCCGCAGTCAGTCACGGCACATGCGTAGAAAATGACTTGAGATACAAAATTTCAAGAGCATTGGAAACGTTTGTTTTGAAACGTGCCGACCATATCACGACGATCTGCGAAGGATTGAAAGGCGATATTCAGATACGCGGCATCCCACCGGAGAAAATTACCGTCATCCCCAATGCCGTCGACATCGATCAGTTTCAACCGATAACCGAGAAGGATACGGCCTTATTGACCGACCTCAAACTGGAAAGCAAAAAAATCTTCGGATTCATCGGTTCCTTCTATGCGTACGAAGGATTGGGATTACTGGTAAAAGCCATGCACGCGATAAAAAACAGCTGTCCTGATGCGCATTTACTGCTGGTTGGCGGTGGACAAACCGAAAACACACTCAAAGCAATGGTTGCGGATCTCGATCTTTCCAGCCACGTGACTTTTACAGGGCGCGTTAATCATCAAGCAGTGATGCGTTATTACAGCATCATCGACTTGCTGGTTTATCCACGCCTGTCAATGCGGCTGACCGATCTGGTTACACCACTAAAACCGCTGGAAGCGATGGCAATGGGACGGCCATGCCTCGCATCCGATGTCGGCGGCCATAAAGAACTTATCATAGACCAAAAAGATGGTTTATTATTCAAGGCTGGTGATCTCGACGATCTGATCGAAAAATTAAACAGGGCATATCAGCAAAACGATTTTGAATCGATCATTCATAACGGTTTGCACAAAGTAAAAATGGAACGCAACTGGGTTGCCAGTACCGCCCCATACAAAACGATTTATACCCTATTAATGAACAACACTTCTGGAAAACGGACACATAACAATCATCAATGAAAAAACCGCGTTCATTCGAGAAATTATGGCGCAAACGATTCGAAAACTTCGCCTCTAATGCCGAAGATGATGCAGGTATTGCTGGCTGGTCGGCAACGGGTCTGGATGCACGTTTACGCAAATTCAAGGAAATCTGGAACAATCACCCGGAACTGAAAAAAGATATCTGGCTGGATGCGGGTTGCGGTGCGGGCACTTACACGCGATTCATTGCCGAACAGGGTGCTGATGTCGTCGGACTGGACTATTCCTACCCATCGATACAAAAAGCCAAATCCAGAAGCAATGACTCAATTGCTTGGTGTGTCGCCGATATCAATAAAATTCCGCTCCAACCTCAGTTTTTTGAAGGCGTTATCTGCTTTGGCGTCACTCAGGCATTAAATAATTCCAGTCACGCAATCCATGGGCTGACTAAAATGGTTAAGCCAGGTGGATATGTTTGTATCGACGCATTAAACAGCCGGTGCCTACCCAATATCTGGGAACAATTTTCGCGCTGGATACTGAATAAACCCGCTCATTTGCGCTACGAAACAAAACACAATATGCATCAATTAATGCGGCGCCAGGGTTTAACCGACATTCAACTGCACTGGCTACCGATTCTGCCGTCACGCTACTACCGTTACCAATGGATTGTAGAGACTCGTGTTGCAAAATGGATCTGGCAACATATGCCCAGTGTCGGACAATTTTTCTGCCACGCATTTATTTTGTGTGGCAGGCGCTCTCAGGACTGAATCATGCGAGATTTACTCGATCGGATAGGCGCCATCCCGGTAAGCCTTCTGGCGTCACTCCGTTCCCCGGCAGGCAAACGGGCACGGTTATCCATTCTGATTTATCACAGGGTGCTTGATAAACCGGATTTATTGACTGAAGATCTATGTGATACAATTTTTTTTGAAACACAAATCCGTTTTTTGTCCGCCTATTTCAATGTCCTGCCCTTACCTGAAGCCATTCAACGGTTAAAAGAAGGAACATTACCGAGCAAAGCAGCCTGCATCACATTCGATGACGGTTATGCAGACAATGCCGAAAATGCACTGCCGATTTTGCAAAAACTCGGGGTTCCAGCCACTTTTTTTATAGCAACCGGATTCGTGAACGGCGGCATGATGTGGAATGACAAAATTATCGAACTCGTCAGAATTGCGCCAGGAAATACTCTGAATCTTGATGCGATTGGTCTGGGCAGGCACACGATCGATTCGCTCGAGAAACGCCGTCAAACACTGACTTTTCTGATCCAAGAACTCAAATACCGGACACTTGAAGAAAGACATGTTCTAATCGAACAATTGTTTCAGCTAATCCCGGCAACATTGCCCGACAATCTGATGATGACAGCAGACCAAATCAGACAACTTCATCGAGCCGGCATGGAAATTGGCGATCATACAGTCAGCCACCCGATTTTAGCACGCACCGACGATGAAACAGTTTACGCTGAAATTGTCGATGGAAAAACAAAGCTTGAGGATATCATTCAGGCACCGGTACGTTTTTTTGCCTATCCCAACGGCAAGCCAAGACAGGACTATCTGGCGAAACACGTAGCCATGCTGCGAGAAATTGGCTTTGAAGCAGCTTTTGCTACAGCCTGGGGAGCCGCCTGTTGCGACAGCGATTTGTACCAAATGCCAAGATTCACGCCTTGGGACACTGACCGTACACGTTTTATCCTGCGTATGGTTCACAATATGTTCCGAGCTCCCGACACCGTCTCGGAACAATAACGCAGTCGTCATGCAGCCCACGGTCATCATCAATCACCACCGCCAGACGGCCATTATCGTGGCCAAAAAGGGGGACAAACTGCAACTGATTAAACTCAGCAAAGGACAGCTGACCGTAACCGCACTCACCGCATCTGAGATCGAAGCTTTGGGCTACCAGGTCAGCGATTATTCTCCACAAGAAGCAGCACGCTCCTATCTCAAACATGGTGCAGGTGTCAGCAAACATGCCAGAGAATGTCTCGAAGAAATCATTGACAGCCAACTTCCTGGCACACTAAGCTTGACATAACACAATAAGCTGGTAGCATTATTATGTTTACTCAGTGTTGCGTTTCAATAAGATTTCACAATTCAAATTAATGAATCAAACGGGGGGCGATGATGTTTGAAAACCTTCTCTGGTGGTGCGACTGCCCAATGAACTAAAATTGCCTCACTCAACATATGCTTATTTCAGCAAGGCACAAATGCACCCGTTCGAACCGCAAGCATTGGCATTCAACCTGGCCAACGCAGCCTGGCTGACTGATTTATCGTATCTGGTTTATGCGGATAAGGACTTCATAAAGGACAAAGTCAAGAATGTCGGATTCACCGTAAAACCGGACGACTTTATCGGTTTTGATCAATCCAATGAATCCACGCAATGTGCGATCATTCATAATACGGATACGCTTATCGTTATTTTCCGTGGAACCGAATTCAACCCAAGACGCATAAGACATGTCATTTTAGATTCCATCGTTGATTTAAACGCCGCGCTCATCAAAGTTCCCGAATTGAACGGCAATGTCCACACCGGTTTTTTCAATAAAGCTGAAGAAGCCTATGATGACGTGGTTGAAATCATTAAAAAAATCCATACCAATCAGTCAATCTGGTTTACCGGCCACAGTATGGGCGGTGCACTGGCCATCATCACCGCGCAATTATTCGCTCACCGTCAACAACAAGCCGTTCAAGGCGTCTACACCATCGGATGCCCGCGTGTAGGTGATGCTGAGTTTGTTGAGCAGTATCCAATTCCCTTGTATTGCCTGATCAATCATCAGGACCCGGTACCACGCATTCCCACCAAAGAATATAATCTGAACAACCCATTAGCTTTAAAAAGCTACCAGCCGATGGGGGAAATCAAGTATTTCGATTCAGACAAAAAACTTCAGGATATTGATAGAAATTCAGCAAATACGCATGATTTACTGAATCCCGGGTCGACTTTTCTCGTTACCTTCCTCCCCAATATGCTCGATCATGCTCCTTATCGCTATTCACAGAGTATTTGGGGAAAATTAACTTGAAATAATCATTTCGGATAACCGGCTTTCAAAATACTCGCACTATTCCGGGAAACACCAATACGATACCCAGTGCAATCAATTGCAAACCGATAAAGGGAACAACGCCGCGATAGATTTCGGGTGTGCTGACCGATGCGGGCGCCACACCGCGCAGATAAAACAGTGAAAATCCAAATGGCGGAGTCAGAAACGATGCTTGCAGATTCAACGCAACCAGAATCCCGAACCATAACGGATCAATACCCAGTTTCAATAAAACGGGCGCGATCATGGGTACAAAAATATAGGCAATCTCGACGAAATCGATAAAAAAACCCAATAAGAAAATAACCAGCATCATCAGTACGACAAACCCCCATGGTCCGCCCGGAATATATTCCATAAGCTGTTCGACCGCTTCGTCACCGCCGGTATACGTAAACACCATAGAGAAAAAAGTGGCGCCCGCCAGAATGGTAAAAACCATTGCTGTGATTTTAGTCGTCTCCATGGCAACCTCGTGCAACATGGAAAACCGCAGATTGCCACTAAGAACAGCGAGCACGATTGCACCGACCGCACCCATCGCGGCTGATTCTGTCGGCGTAGCAACTCCGGCGATAACCGTGCCGAGGACGACCATCACGAGTGTCAATGCCGGCGTAATGGTTTTAAAAATCTGCCAGTAATGTGCCGCTGAAGGCTTTCCCAAACGTGGAACCGGTGGTGCAGATGCTTTTTTCACATAGGCAACCGACAGGCAATAAATGATGTACAACAACACCAGCAACAAACCGGGCAACAATGCCGCGCGATAAAAATCTCCGACCGGTTGATGCAACACGTCGGCCAGAATAATCAACACGATCGACGGTGGAATAATTTGTCCCAGCGTTCCTGAAGCACAAATTACGCCACAGGCAAGCTGCTGGTCGTAGTGATATTTGAGCATCACAGGCAAGGCAATCAGTCCCATCGTCACAACCGATGCACCAACCACACCGGTTGATGCCGCCAGCAGCATACCGACGACAACCGTTGAAACAGCAAGACCGCCACGCACATGGCCGAACAAAAGTCCCATGGATTCCAGCATCCGTTCGGCTAAGCCTGATTTTTCCAGCACAAGCCCCATAAAAATAAACAATGGAACCGCCATCAGCGTAATATTGGTCATGATGGCATGCATGCGATATACAATCAGCTTGAATAATTCCAGACCTTCGGCATACAACCCGAAAAAGATCGCCACACCGCCAAAAGTGAACGCAACAGGATAGCCTAACACCAGCATCAGCAGGCACACGGCAAACATGATCAATGCAATCATAATTTTTCCTGATGCTTCGGCGTGTGGCCCGCATCCGTCACAACATCACCCATCAGTATGCGGATATTTCGCGAAATAATTGCGAGTGACTGTATCAATACCAGAAAATAACCCAGCGGCAACAATGCTTTAAACAAGAAACGATACGGCAATCCGCCCGGATCATTGGATACTTCCTGGAATTCGTAAGCGTAGGCGACAAAATCGTACGAGCTGTACAATATCAACGTATACATCGGAATCACAAAAAAAACAGTGCCGAATAAATCGATCACGGCTTTCTTACGGACCGGCAATTTTGCGTAAAATACGTCGACACGGACATGGGCATCCTCGCGCATGGTGTAAGCGGCGCCCAACAAAAATACGGCAGCAAACAGGTGCCATTCCAGTTCCTGCATGGCGATCGACCCTGATTCAAATAAATACCGCGCAATAACATCAAAAAAAACCACAGCAATCATCAATATGCACAGCCAGCCCGCAATCCAGCCAAATGCGCCGGATAACCGGTTTACCGCATATTCAAATTTGTGCAAACCATTCATTGTCCGGAAAACTAATTTCCGGCTATGGTCATACGATCAATCAATATTGAGCCGCTTTGTTTGGAACCGCGCACAATAATGTCACTGCCAATAACCGAAATACCCTGAAACATATCTTTCAGATTTCCGGCAATGGTGATTTCTTCCACCGGAAAGCAAATTTCACCCCGTTCCACCCAGTAGCCGGACGCGCCCCGCGAATAATCGCCGGTAACCGCATTAATCCCATGCCCCATCATTTCAGTAACGAGTAAACCGGTGTCCATAGTTTTCAGCATGTCAGCAAATTCCATCGGTCTATCGTTCCGGATGATCAGGTTATGCGTGCCACCTGCATTACCTGTTGTCTGCAAGCCCAGCTTACGTGCTGCGTAACTGTTCAGAAAATACCCATTCACCACTCCGCACTCAACGACATCGCGTTCTTCCGTAACCACGCCCTCATCATCGAACGCGCTGCTGGCCAACCCTTTCGGTATATGCGGCAACTCCCGAATGCTGATATTCGGTGCAAATACCTGCTGGCCTATACTATCCAAAAGAAATGAGGATTTCCGATAAAGATTGCCACCACTTACCGCTGACGCAAAATGCCCGATCAGACTGGATGCAACCGGCGCTTCAAACAACACCGGAACCTCGCAGGTATTGATTTTACGTGCACCGAGGCGTGATACCGTCCGCTTTCCAGCTTTTTGCCCGATTGATGCAATCGATTCCAGGTCTTTCGCATCACGCGCAACACTGTACCAATAGTCCCGTTGCTTGGTTTCATCTTCTTCTGCGATGGCTACACAACTGAAACTGTGCCGCGAAGCAGGATAGCCACCCATGAAGCCCAGACTGTTGGCGTAAACAAACTGCGATTCATTAATGCTGACACTGGCGCCATCAGAGTTAGTAATACGTGAATCCACTTCAAAAGCCGACTGTTCACAACGCCTGGCCAGTTCAATAGCCGAATCAACCGTTAAATCCCACGGATGGTATAAATCCAGATCCGGAAATGATTCGGCCAGTAACTTTGCATCCGCCAATCCGGCACAATCGTCTTCGGCGGTATGGCGCGCTATGGATATTGCCGCCGCAACAGTATCCTGTACCGCCTGCGGCGAAAAATCGGACGTACTGGCATTCCCGCGCTTTTTTCCCATGTAAACCGTGATTGAAAGTCCCTTATCCCGATTATATTCAATCGTCTCAACTTCGTTTTTGCGCACTGTCACAGTTTGTCCGAAACCATCGGAAACATGCGTCTCGCATGCACTGGCTCCGTCACGTTTGGCCATAGCCAAGATATCTTGGGCTATCTGCTGAAGTCTGGAAAACGGATACGAAAATCGAGCTTCTTTATCTGGCATTGTTATTTTTTCTCATAAATGGTTAATTCTAGCTAAGATAGTGATCAGGTTTAAAAAAACGATATCATACACAACAAAATGATTACCAAAAATTACTTCAGGTTACTGTTGACATTGTTGTTCCGTTCCAAATGCATTCAATTGTTCACACACCCGCCTAATCAAATCAGGTAACACATAATTAAGGTATGTGGTATAAGAAACCGTATCATTTTGAATTTTCTCCTGCGCCGCAACATATCCAGCAAGCGCCTTCTTCAAGTTACCTTTATTCTCCTGATAGATTGCCAACAAAACGTCACTGGCAATTTGGTGCGCTTTATCATCGCTTGCAGCAACAAAATTAATCAACTGTTTGAATTCATGTTCATCCAGATCCGCAAATAATTGCTCAAAAGTTTCATTATCATCAAGAGCATAATCTCTAATCACACGCGTCATGTGTGAATTAATTTCATGCCGAATTTTATGAATTTTCCAGGCATCAAATGCTGCAATAATCTCCTGTTCTTGGACAACCAGTTTAATATAGTCTACCGCGCCTTTAGGGTTCTTTTCTAAAGCAACCAGATACCGGTAAACGGCAAACGACGAATCATTCCCCTTATTCCTTGCTGTTTGAAAAAGTGTTTTCGCCTGTTGTAAACGTGCTTCATCTTGAACAGATTTGGAATCAATCCAGTCTGACAATAACCAGGCAACTTTATACATCAGCGCATAGATATGATCAGGATCTTCCAGTAGCACCCTATCAAAGAAATATTCTGGATTAGATTTTCCCAGCAGCACTACAGCCCATCCGATATGGGCCATCACATCATTACGTATTGAATCTTCAACACCCAAGCTTTTATATAAAACGCTATACGCCTCATTAATGGGATCAAATTCGTCCTGACTCAAAACGGCTAACGTATGACGCACGGTATGCATTGCTAATTTCACGCGCAACAAACGTACTTCATTTGATGACGGTTTCAGCGCAAACGCTTCATTGAGTAATTCACCCGCAGTAGCATTATCATGTTGTTGCATTGCAATTTTTGCAGCTTCAGCCAACTGTTGCACGTAAACATCATCCTCCAGCCATGCGTCTGTAATACGGGTCAATTCGCCCACGCCCATAATGGCTGATAACACAATTGCTATTCCACCGCACCATTTCGTAACCGTAGCCAATATGCCAACCTTGTCAGGCGTTTGCGGACTGTGACAATAGGGACAACGTTTTGCTACAATTTGAATATCTTCTCCGCATGCAACACAGGGTTTTTTCTCTGGAACGTTCACGCTTTATTTAAGATGGAGAATATTTTTAAAGAATTTTGATGGGGCTGATGTATTTTACATGACAAAGAAAAACGTGGAAAACCATCCAATTAATGAAAGCAATTCCAACCCAAAGCCCAGCAAAACACAACGTAAGAAAGAAATGCACGCACTCCAGCAACTTGGTGAAGTACTAACCCTTCTCAATGATGCTCAATTGGTAGAACTAAACCTACCTGAACCATTACAAGATGCAATCATGGAAGCAAAACGCATTAGCAAGTTCGGAGCAAAACATAGGCAACTGCAGTATATAGGCAAATTAATGCGAAAAATTGACGCTTCTGACATTCAGGAAAAACTTAACATCATGAAGCAGGTCTCCTCGAGGCAAACGGGACTTTTACATCGCACTGAACGTTGGCGAGAACGCATGCTTAATGAAAAACACGCTTTAACCGAATTTGTTAACACTTACTCTACCGCTGATATTCAACAAATTCGTTTACTGATAAGAAATGCTATTAAAGAAAAAGAAGCAGATAAGCCCGCAGAAAATTTCCGATTATTATTTAAAGTGCTACAACAGGCGATATTGGATAAAGAAAATTCTTCCTGCCTCTAAACATTTTCCTTGAATTTTGCAGCATCTATTATCGACCAGATATGGACAAAAACCGCAACAACGCCTGGAATGATGAGAATGGCAAAATAATAGTTTATACTCGCGAAAATAAAAAATAGAAATGCAGGAAGTAGTCGTCCCTGTACCAGTTGTCCCAATCCTGGTATGAAAAAGCTACAAATAGCCGCAAGAACATTGCCCCCCGAACCCTGACCAGTCATCATATTTCTCTAGAAAAATGAATTTCTTTCATTATCAGTTGGAGCTTCCCTATTCACGCGGCTGTTTTCAAAATCTATCCCGGCCATTCCACCAGCCATTTCTTTCTCTTGAATGGAATCTATGTCAGCCAATTTTCTTAATTTTGACGCTGTATCTTGTATCAAGTGCTCTAACTGATTCAATTCCGTTTTCGTCAAGTGATGCCTTTGCTCTATTTTAATACGTATCAACTGTAGATTATTCAGAAAATTTCCTACAATATCCAATACCGTTCGCATAGTCGTTTTCAATACAGTCATTCTTTCAAGTCGAATCTGTATTTCCTGGGCTATTTTGATGTTCTTGACATACTCTTGATTTAATTGCCTTTCTTTTTTTAACTGCCGAATTGCAAGAACAGCTGTTGTCCAAACCGCGAAAACTGCTAACAATCGGTTAAACAAAACCTGCCACATCACTCCGCCTTCCGGAGAAGCGATATATCCGACGATTATCAGAAAAGTACAAACTAACGCCAGATATATAGTGGTACGTTGATCAGTAGCATTGAGTGACAATAATATGACGATAATGTAAGGAACTCCTGCTGCCACACCTAAGGGTATCATCAAATCAATCAGCAGTATGGCGACAGCGACACACCCACCAGCCATATATATTTTCTTGTCAGCCATCACCGCACTCCCTATTAATCCACATAAACCGAAATTCTACTAACTGTATCCGCAAATATTAAGTTAAAGGAGTACCAGTTGAAACCCGACCTTATTCGTATTTAATAGACTAATACTGTTATCAATTTTTTGTCACTTTCCTATAAACATTTTTATTGCAAAAAACTAACGATCAATACATTAGAAATATAAATAATGATCAACCAATAGCGCAACAAATAATAACGCTAAATAAAGAATTGAATAACGGAAAGCCTTACGTGCCAATTGGTCACTATAATTTCGGTAAATCTCAATCGCATAATATAAAAAGATTGCATTAAGAATACCCGCACCCGCTAAATAAATTAAGCCACTCATTTGTGTGAGATAAGGAAGCACCGTAATAATGCATAAGATCACGGTATACAGCAAAACATGCAGTTTTGTAAATTGGTCTCCATGTGTAACCGGAAGCATGGGCATTCCTATTGATGCATATTCGTTTTTACGGTATAGCGCCAATGCCCAGAAGTGTGGCGGCGTCCATGCAAAAATAATCAGAAACAATAATAAAGCGTCTGCCGTTATTTCACCGGTAACAGCCGTCCATCCTAATACAGGCGGCATGGCGCCGGAAGCACCCCCAATGACAATATTCTGTGGTGTCAATGGTTTAAGGATAATGGTATAAATAATCGCATAGCCAACAAAAGTACCCAGCGTCAACCACATGGTTAACGGGTTTACCCATTCATACAACATGAATAATCCAAATCCACCAACAATACTCAAAAAGAACAATGTTTCCGGAACACTGACTTTACCTTGTGGTAACGGCCTTCCTTTTGTTCTGGCCATGACTGCGTCCATTTTTTGCTCAACCAAGCAATTCAACGCAGCGGCGGCACCTGCTACAAGCGCAATACCAACTGTACCAAAAATTAAGGCATCTAATGGAACCGCACCGGGAACAGACAGAAACATGCCTATTACAGCAGTGAAAACAATCAGTGAAACTACGCGCGGTTTGGTTAACCGATAAAATTGCTGGATACGTGATGCTGTTTCATGCCAGACTATCGAAGTTGCCATTTTTACGTCTCCTACATTACTATTGAGCTATCAACTCAATCTTTTCAATTTCTAATATGTTTTTTATCCATTCATTAGTGACGTTCATGTTCAAGCTGTGATACTTCCAATAATCGCTTGATATCGTCACTCATTTTTCTGGGTTCCAGTTCTTCAGGGAACCGCATCATTAAATTTCCAATAGGATCTACTAGATATATATGTTTTCTTTGTGTTTCCCTAGTCGGAATCTGATTCAGTAATTCGCTATCTTTTGCATTGACAAAGACAGTACCCTCATATTTTTCCAGTATCTCTGGTGATACCTGGGCATTATTATCTATTAGCCATAACCGTTCGATCCGGTCCTTTTCCCGGTTCTGCATCGTCCTGACCTGCCGCATATAATATAATTTTGTGTCACATGCTTCACCACATTCTCCAGAATCAACTGTCAACATGACCCATTTGCCACGAAGATCTTTCATTCTGAAAATAATATTTGTGTCTTGTGTAACACCTTCTCCTGACAGTTTCTGGATTTCGATCAAATCACCATAATTTATACTGCCTGGCCTATAGCCCATAAAAAAAAGTGTATACGATATAACTACAGGCGAAAATAATAAAACCAGAATCCATATAAACTTTCGTCTATTTGACTTTTTGTTTGCTTCGTTTGACATTTAAAATCAAAAATATAATTATTGTAGTTGCAGCCAGTGAGAACCACTGAACAGCATAGCCGATGTTTTTAGAAGCTCCTGATTCCGGCCTAACCCAGTCACGAATTAACCCATCGTCTACTTTGCTTTCCTGCAAAATCATTACTGGTTGCACATCATATCCTGCCATTTGTTGAAAGCGATCAAGGTCAAATTTATTCCAAACAATGCTTGATGCTTCTTGATCCGCTAATGCGAATGTTCTAATTTCCGGAGATGATGCAATACCATGTATGGTGACGCTTTTTTCTGAAGTATCAATCACCGGCACAATCGAACGATCGCTACCCATTGGAACCCATCCTCTATTGATAGCGACAACAAACTCACTTTGCGCAATCAAAATGGGCGTAATGACATGATAACCTGCATGCCCTTTATATGTTTTATTATCCAGAAATATTGTTTTTTCTGATAGATAATTCCCGCTTACTTCAACTTGCCGATAAAGATAATCATCTAACTTTATATGGCTTCCTGGAATAATGACACTAGGTTCCTTTGACAATTGCTCCAGTCTCTCATGCCTTGAATTCCTTTCATCCGCTCTAGACAATTGCCAATTTCCCAACTTAATGAAGATAATAACAAAGCAAACTGTTATTACAGCAACCCATAATTTGGGCCTGAATTCAAATCCGGCTAAAGTCATTCTTCAATAACTGGCAATGATAGCAGTCCAATTTTGCAACGTTATGGCTTTAATTTCTTCGATTAAAAAAAAGATTCCAGCTATTACACTCCTACGTGTAATAAGCTGGAATCCTGTTTCTAAACCTTACTTATAACAGGTATACGAAAATGAACAGGCCTAACCAGACCACATCCACAAAGTGCCAATACCATGCTACGCCTTCAAAACCAAAGTGTTTTTCCGGTGTAAAATGCCCAGCCGCACAACGGAAGTAAATAACGATCAGCATGATTGTACCCAACGTCACATGGAAACCATGAAACCCTGTCAACATAAAGAAGGTAGAACCATATGCGCCTGAATCCAATCTCAGATTCAGATCGTTATAGGCATGAACATATTCATAACCTTGGCAACCCAAGAACAAAACACCTAATGCTATAGTAGCAAGCATCCATTTATTTAAAGCATCGCGGCGATTTTCTTTCAACGCCCAATGTGCGAAAGTAATAGTCACGCCAGACGTCAACAGAATTGCTGTATTTAATGCTGGCAAACCCCATGCATTCATTTCTTCAAATGCTTCATAGTGATCAGCTGGACCTGTTGCCGGCCATCCGCCCGCAAATGCACCCCACGCTGTTTGTCCTAGGACTTCACTTTCTTCTGCCAACCAAGGTACAGACAAGACGCGCATATAATATAGCGCACCAAAAAATGCAGCAAAAAACATGACTTCCGAGAAAATAAACCATGTCATTCCCCAACGAAATGATTTATCCACATCTGAACCATATTTCCCGCTTTCACTTTCCGCGGCTACTGTACCAAACCAACGGAAACACATATAAAACAGAATTGCAAAACCGATCGCCAGCAAACCATAACCAAGCTCGATTTTATTCATTGTTAACGCTGCGCCAAACCCTAGAAAAAGTAACGCTGACGATCCTATAATTGGATATGTCGACGGGGCTGGAACATAGTAATGCCCTGAATCCTGACTCATTCTTCCCTCCTACGTTTAAATTTTAATTCTTAATCAACAATTATATTTACTATAAACAGAATAGTGACAACAAAAAGAATTGCACCAATTATACCGCCTATAATCACCTGCGCCGGTGTCAGATTTGCCGCATCATTTTCTAAATCGCTTTTTTTTCTGATGCCCATAAAAGCAGAAATGACTGCTTTTGCAACCTGAAAAACTGAAGCACCGGATTTGTTATTATTTGTCATGAAACACTCCTATTTTTCACTTACGGCTTTAGCACCGACCGGTAATTCAAAAAAAGTATATGAAATAGTCAATGTATGCAAATGTGATGGCAGGGTTGGTTCTATGACAAACTGAACCGGCATTACCCTTGTTTCTTTAGGTTTTAAGACCTGCCGTGTAAAGCAGAAACATTCAAACTTGCGCAGATGCTTATCCAAATACCTTGGTGTATAACTGGGTATCGCTTGTCCTGTTATTTCTCTATCCAAATGATTGGTAATTTCATACATCACTTCGATGGTTTCACCTGGATGGAACTTAACGCTTCGTTGCAATGGCTTGAAATCCCAGGGTAGCCCCCTGACATTTGCATCAAACTCCACCGTAACCAAGCGTTCCTCGTCCACTTCCATGTCTTTAACCATCTTATCTGGCTGCAGTAAATTATTAATACCGGCTACTTCGCAAAACTTCTCATAAAACGGCACCATCGCATAACCAAACACAAACATAACGATAGAGAAGATCAACAGCTTCTTCATCATGGTCAGATTGTCTCTAATTTTTGCTCTTGATAACATTTTATGCCTACCGGTTAATCAAATTACTACAGCCATGAACAGATTATTTACCTGCACTTCAGAATCAGAATTCTGTTTAATTATCCAACAAAACCCTGATCCCGTTATTGTTTATTACTTTTACATATCCTTGTAAAAGAAAACGCCAAAATAAAGTGCAATCACCGTAATTAACAGAAGCATTGCTGTTCTGAGTTTTCTACGTTTTAAATCTGTTTCTTCTGACATACGATCCTCTTTTGGATATTAATGCACAGTCGGTTTAAAGACCGGTGGTTTCTCAAAACTATGATACGGTGCTGGAGTTGGCAGATGTGTCCATTCCAGTGTAGTTGCACCATCCCATGGCTTCTCTGGCGCTTTCTCACCGCTGCGTATCGTCTTAATCATAATATACACAAACAAGACTTGCGACAATCCGAAACCAAATGCACCAATACTTGAAATCATATTGAAATCAGCAAATTGGAGTGCATAGTCAGGAATTCTACGTGGCATTCCGGCCAAGCCTAGGAAATGCTGAACGAAGAATGTCAAGTTGAAGAAAATCATGGATAACCAGAAATGCAATTTGCCCAATTTCTCGTCATACATGCGTCCAGTCCATTTCGGTATCCAGTAATAGGCACCTGCAAATAGAGCAAACAGAGAACCTGATACCAGTACATAGTGGAAGTGTGCAATCACATAGTAAGTATCTTGCACTTGGATGTCGATTGGAACAATCGCGCAAATCACACCGCTAAATCCGCCGATCACAAAGAGGAAAATAAATCCAATTGCGAAAAGCATTGGTGTTTCAAAGCTCATTGCACCTTGCCACATGGTTGCCGTCCAGTTAAAGACCTTCACCCCAGTCGGCACGGCAATTAACATGGTTGCATACATAAAGAACAATTGCGCAACTGTTGGCATACCCGCGGTAAACATATGATGCGCCCATACCACACACGACAGAATTGCAATTGAAGCAGTTGCATAGACCATTGATGAATAACCAAACAATGGTTTACGTGAGAAGGTTGGAATCACTTCAGACACGATACCGAATGAAGGTAAAATCATAATATACACTTCAGGATGTCCGAAGAACCAGAAGATATGCTGGAACAGAACTGGATCACCACCACCCGCTGCATTAAAGAAACTGGTACCGAAGTGGCGATCAGTCAATAACATGGTTACCGTACCGGCAAGTACTGGCATAACCAACACGAGCAAGTATGCTGTAATCAACCATGTCCAAACAAACAGCGGCATATCCATCAGTTTCATGCCTGGAGCACGCATGTTTAAAATGGTGGTAATGATATTAATCGCACCCATAATGGATGATGCACCCAAAATATGGACTGCAAATATCATCATATCCACACCAAGTCCACCTTGTGTAGACAATGGCGGATAGAATGTCCAACCACCTGCTGCTGCGCCACCTGGAACAAAGAATGATGAAACCAATAAGGTTGCTGCAATAGGCAATAACCAGAAGCTCCATAGATTCATACGGGCAAATGCCATGTCAGGTGCACCAATCATCATTGGGACTTGCCAGTTAGCAAAACCCACAAATGCCGGCATAATTGCACCAAACACCATAATCAGGCCGTGCAGGGTTGTAAAAGAATTAAATAATTCCGGCTCTAAAATCTGAATACCCGGTTGAAACAATTCGGCACGTATACCCATTGCCAAAAAACCACCGGTAAAGAACATTGCCAGACTGAACCATAGGTACATCGTACCTATGTCTTTGTGATTTGTTGTTGTCAACCAACGCGAAATCCCCGTTGGATGATGATCATCATGTCCGTGATCATGAACGTCGCCATGTACTGCTGCCATAAAAGTAATCTCCTCTTAGTTATTTTCTGAATTCTCTTCTGCAGCTTCAATCGCCTCACTGGCGTCAGCTATCATCTCAATATTTGCTGACGCTACTTGAGATGCACCTGATGAAGCGGCCAATTTTTCAGCAGCCCATTGTGCGTAAGCTTCTTCTTCAAGAACTTCCACTACGATAGGCATAAAACCATGATCCTTACCGCACAACTCAGCACATTGACCGCGGTAAATGCCGGGATTATCGGCTGCAAACCATACGTCACGAATGAAACCGGGAATTGCATCCTGTTTTACACCAAGTGCAGGCACCCACCAAGCATGAATCACGTCATTTGCAGTCAAGATTACGCGCACTTTCTTGCCGACCGGAACAACCAAATTGTTATCCACTTCCAGCAGATAGTTATCACCTTTGGCCTCTCTGTTTTCAATCTGCGCCATCGGTGTTGCCAATTTACTGTAGAAACTAATACCCTCGCCTTCGCCTTCCAGGTAATCGTAACCCCACATCCATTGATAACCTGTTGCCTTAATGGTCATATCCGGGCTTGAAGTATCCTTCATTGCGATAACTGTTTTAGTCGCAGGTAGCGCCATAACAACCAGAATCAAGCATGGGATAACCGTCCAGATTATCTCAACAGTTGTGCTGTGATGAAAATTAGCCGCTTTGTAGCCCAGTGATTTACGATGTTTCAATATTGAATAAAACATCACGCCAAACACGCCCACAAAAATAGCCAGGCAAATCCACAAAAGCACGATATGCTGATCATAAATATCCTGCGCTATCACACTTTGCGGTTCGGGAAAGTTGTATTTAGACCCCACCGCCATGCTCGAGTAAAAAGCAAGAGCGGACATTCCCATCAGGGTTGCTACTGATTTTATTTTCATATTTTCCCCCACATGATTATTGCAATTTTTGATTCCAGTTTCAATTTCCGAAAACGGGTGCATTATTTGCTTGCGCCACGCTTACAGTAAACAGAGACCTAAACCATATCTTCTAAAAAAATAACCATACTACGATCGACGACTTCATAATTCGTTGGCCGAAATTTTTTATTATCTGCAACTTATATTTTTATGAGTCAAAGATAACTTCCTACACTGCTAAATCGAATGGAAATTTTAGCACGCCATAAATCCTCAAACAAGGGAAAATCATGATTTTTATAGCAATATTCCCCTGTTTATAAAGTGGTATTGTCCTGATTTCAGCGTCAAAAAACAGCTTTCCCGAACCAAATTTTACCCGTTTCTGTTAGTGAAATTTATCAAGCATCTCATTTTTTTGCCTTGCTTCTCAAACCATTCCGAAATATTCTTCAAATAACAAAATACTTAAAAAAAATAATCTGACATGATAATTCCCTTTTAATCGCACCTTTAGTAGATCAATCATCCAGTAAATTATGTAGTATCGTATATTTTTTTTCAGTCCTACTAGTGCTATTTCAATTTGATATTGCCGGGTTCAGTGAGTTTGTCAGCGTGTATGGCAAGGCGCGCCTTGCAGGAAATAGTTGTTCTATTACCCAAAGGCACAACGCTGTCCATGGACGCTGACAAACTCATCCACAGGGCGCTACCCTGGCACCTTGCAACTGCGTTGCAGCACTTAGAAAAGGGAACAACCCTTTCCTGTGCACTGCGCCTTACTGCATAACACCATGGTAACGCTGCACCTGACAATATCAAATTGAAACAGCACTGGCCAAACCTGACCATTCCAAACGATCAAAAATCATAAGTAGAAACAAAACATGCACATATACCGTCTCACCACCTGTTTAATTCTGCTGCTTCTCATGTTTCCGGCGTGCGCCTATTCAACTGAACACGAAGCATTACAACGTGAACTACACCGTTTCCTCACTGACAAATCAGCCACACATGCAGTAGAAAGCGATCGCCTGATTGAATTGGAACGATTTTATACTGAACGCGATTACCGTTCCGCCTGGATACAATCCGGTCAACCGGCTTCACTGTTCTATTCGGTTTTATCATTTCTTGAAACTGCCAAATCACACGGCCTTCGCC
>JAGRFM010000133.1 GCA_020446045.1 Nitrosomonas sp. | reverse complement strand
GAAAAACAAACCCGAAGGGCGCGACAGATTTTTGCGCCTATTTATTCAAAGTGTTTGAGCATAGCTACGGCTATGCCCCACGTACTTTTCACAAACATTCATCAAAAATCTGCTCGCGCAGAAATGCACATAACTCATGACGACACCCCCTAGATTATTTTCTATCAAAACGCTGCAGCACATGCCGCATCATACCTTTAGCAAGTTCTTCCTTACCGTAAAATATCGTGCCCAGATTTTCTTGTTGTAGTAACGCAAATTCATCTTCGTTATTCGTACGCAGCACAATTTCTATCTCCGGGTTGAGTGTTTGAGCCGTTTTGACCATTTGTCTCACATTGAGTGGATCAGGAACCGCGATGACAAGCATTGCAGCATCTGAAATATGCGCTTGCACAAGCACGACAGATTCCGCAGCATCGCCGGTAACCGCAGGCAGATTCCGATTGCGCAAATCCTGCACCCGTTCACGATTCTGGTCGATCACAATATAAGGAATATCCTGTTCACTCAGTGTATTGGCAATACGCATACCTACCCTTCCATATCCAACCAGCACCACCTGACCTTCGAGGTAACGGCGTTCGGTACTCATGGGAAGCTCGGCATAGGGATCATCCCGCGTAGCCAATTTACGGGCAAGCCGGGAATGTCGGGAAACCCAGCGGCTGACAGGGGCGATGGCAGCGAACGCAATCGGATTAAATGCAATAGAAAATAATGCACCGGCAAGTACCAAACTAAATCCTTCGACTGGCAACAATCCCAGCGACAAACCCAGACCCGCCAGAATAAACGAGAACTCCCCAATTTGCCCAAGACTGGCAGCTACCGTCAGTGCAGTGTTTAACGGATAACGAAAAATCAACACAAGCAGTAAAGCAGCTATCGACTTGCCAACTACAATAATCGCAACGACACCCAATACGTGAAACGGTTTATCGATTAATATACCCGGATCGAACAACATCCCAACCGAAACAAAAAACAACACGGCAAACGCATCACGCAACGGCAGACTTTCTTCCGCGGCTCGGTGACTGAACGGTGACTCGCGCATCACCATCCCGGCAAAAAAAGCGCCAAGCGCAAACGACACATGAAAAAAGGTCGCTGCGCCATATGCGATGCAAATCGCAAACGCAACTACTGCAAGTGTAAATAGTTCACGCGATCCTGTTTGTGCGACTTGCCATAACACCCAAGGCAAAAGCCGGCGCCCGACAACCAGCATCAGCGCTATAAAAATCGCAACCTGCAACAATGTCAGCAGAATAGTCTGCCATAACGGCGCGTGGTCATCGATAAGCGCTCCAGACCCACCCAACAAACCGGCCAGCGATGGTAATAAAACCAGAATCAACACTGTCACGAGGTCTTCGACGATAAGCCAACCCACCGCTATCCGGCCGTTCATGGTTTCCAGGAAACCACGCGACTCCAGCGCACGAAGCAAAACAACGGTACTTGCACAAGATAGCGACAATCCTAAAACCAACCCTGCGCCAAGTTCCCATCCCCACCAGGAAGCCAGCAACATGCCGAGCAGCGTTGCAACCGTCATTTGTACGACAGCGCCTGGCAATGCAATGCGTTTTACTGCCAACAAATCCGCCAGTGAAAAATGCAAACCAACACCGAACATTAGCAGCATTACACCAATTTCAGCGAGTTCGGTTGCAATCGACGCATCGGCTGTTACACCGGGTATTGCCGGCCCCATGACGATCCCGGCCAGCAAATAACCGACTAATGCCGGCGTCTTAAGACGTTCAGCAATAAAGCCGAAAATCAGCGCAAGTCCAAATCCGGTTGCTATGGTAGTAATCAGAATGAGACTGTGATCCATTCAAACTCCAGCACGATGCTTTTTATAAAGAATATAACGCGTCTTTATTTACGATTCTTACGCATTCACATGTGTTTGTCACGTTTTTGTTACACTCTCGGTATGAATGAATCAATGGCATAACCATGAACAACAAAAATCAAAAACACCCTATTTTGATCCACTCACTCCTGCAGCCGCTTCCTTATAATCATCCGGTACGCAAGATTGAGCTCGTAGAAACGCATATTTCCTGGGTCATTCTGACCGGCGACTATGCCTACAAGATCAAGAAACCCTGCAACCTCGGGTTTCTTGATTTTTCCACATTAGTCAAACGCAAATATTACTGCGAAGAAGAATTGCGCCTGAATCAAAGACTGGCTTCACCGATTTATCTGGGCATCATCGCCATTACCGGCACGCCTCAGCAGCCTGTTTTGCAAGGCACTGATCAAGTTATCGAATATGCCATCAAGATGATTCAGTTTCCACAACACGCCCAACTTGACCGTATGCTTGCAGCCGGCAAACTGGATCATCACCATATGGACGCCTTCGCGTATAAAATTGCGAACTTTCACCGTACCGCCTCTATCGCCAAACCGGATACCGATTTTGGCAATCCCGATCATGTTTATCATGCCGTTGTACAAACCTTTGATCAAATCAGGCAGCAAGCTGATTCCATACCATTTGACACCGAGATTACCGAACTTGAAACATGGAGCAAGGCTACATTCGATAAACTGACGTCGTTATTTGAGCAACGCAAACAAGACGGTTTTATTCGTGAATGTCATGGCGATATGCATTTACGTAATCTGATCTGGTGGAACAATGAACCGCTTGCTTTTGATTGTCTCGAATTCGATCCTGACCTGCGCTGGATAGATACGTTGTCCGAAGTGGCTTTTCTGGTCATGGACCTGGATAGCCGCAAACAACAAAAACTGGCGCAACGATTTCTCAATACCTATCTGGAACAAACCGGTGATTACGCAGGCATGCCGATATTCCGTTTTTATCTTGTTTACCGTGCAATCGTACGCGCCATGGTCGATTTAATCCGAGGTGGACAACCCGACATATCACCAGCCGAAAAGCAAGCGGCGAAAACTGAATTTCTTGCCTACTTGAAACTCGCGGACTCCTATTGCCAGCATAAAAAACCGCTACTCATCATTACCCACGGCCTCTCAGCTTCCGGCAAAAGCACATTATCGCAACCGCTACTCGAACAGATCGGTGCTATACGCATCCGTTCCGATGTGGAACGCAAGCGTATGTTTGGTTTATTCACCGGCCTCAGCAGGCTAAAACACACTGTAAATAGCGCTACCGAGGAGGACAAGGCAAGCCGACAAACAGATGATATTTATACAGTTGACGCCAACCTCAAAACCTATGCCAGGTTGAGCATATTGGCGGAAAACATACTAAACGCCGGTTTTTCAGTCATCATTGATGCAGCGTTTCTAAAATATGAAGAACGACTGTCTTTTCTGACACTGGCGTGTACCCGGCAATGGCCATTCATTATCCTGGCCTTCACGGCTTCCGCTGACACCTTGCGTCAGCGCATCCAGGCCAGAAAAAATGACGTTTCCGATGCAAATCTTGAAGTATTGGAAATGCAATTAGAGGTTTCGGAGCCGTTGCATGACGATGAATTACCCTACCGAATCACCATTGATACTGAAAAAGAATTCGATACCGAAACGTTGATATTACAAATCACAAAGCATATACAACAGGATGCACCCAATCACGCGTAATGACTGTTTCCACGTAATAAAATCTGCTTCATTCTCATTAAACTTTGGCGACAAGAAAATGACTCGCAATACGTTGTTGCAGCATTCTCACCATTTGATTCTCTTCCATAGTGTTCAATTCACGGTATAGTGTGGGAACAATTTTCACAAATAACTGTACTAATTTTGGATCGAAATGCTGTCCGCTTTTTTGAACAAGATAATTTAACGCATCATCTATGGCCCATGGCGCTTTATAAGGCCGTTTGGAAGTCAGCGCATCAAATACATCAGCAATTGCAAAAATACGTGCATTGATTGGAATCATCTCACCGCTGAGCCCCTTTGGGTAACCACTGCCATCGTATTTCTCATGGTGAAATTCAACGACATCCCGTCCACTGCTGATCCAACTGGACTGTCTCAAAATATCTACTCCGAGTGATACATGCGATTTCATGATTTCGAATTCCTGTGGCGTTAATTGATCAGGCTTGAGCAAAATCGGATCACGAATTCCAATCTTGCCTACATCATGCAAAAAAGCCCCCATAATCAAGCTCCTAAGGTCTTCATGTTGCAACCCTACTGTTTCACCCAGTTTTAGTGCGTAATAAGTTACCCGGTAATTATGGCTGTTGGTATCTGAATCACGCTCAGCAATGGCGCAACCCAGCACATTCATTAATTCAAGATTTCCCTGTAAAAGATCATCCGACAACCGGATCAGGCCCCGGTTTAAAGTCAGAATAACCGGATACATTAACAGTGTCGTAAACGTAATACTGATTGTCACAAAGATTAATGAACGCAACAAATCACTTTTAATCGCTTCCATTGTTTTTTGATCAACCAGGTAAATCCCTTCAAAGTATCCTGTCTGGGTATTACCTTGCCCCATTACAGGAACCAGGATAACCATTAGCAATTGATCATCGATAAAATGAAACTCATTTGTAAATTCTCCCTGTTGGGGAAACCTGTGGCGATATTGATCGATCCAGCTTTCAATATTTTCTTCGCCCTGACGAATGGCTTCAATTCGAAGCCGTTTATTCGCATCATAGAGTTCAACAATCAAAAAATGCTGTTTTACAAGCTGTTGCGCCCTGTTTGAAAGAAGTTCATGAGTTTCCGCATCAAGTTTACCGACATCGTAAGCGGATCCGTCACTCAATATGGCCGACTCTTCAATTGCAAGCGTATGCACATAATGTTTGAAGCGACTGATTTCAAGCCATAAAATAATGCCGCCAATCGCGATACAAAGAATAAACCAGCCAAGCAACAATCGAATCAGAATTTTCCGATGTATGAATCGACTCGTGGCAAGCGCAGCCTGCGAATCCGCACTGGCATTGTTAGGGGGTATCGTCATGAGTTATGTGCATTTCTGCGCGAGCAGATTTTTGATGAATGTTTGTGAAAAGTACGTAGGGCATAGCCGTAGCTATGGTCAAGTACTTTGAATAAATAGGCGCTAAAATCTGTCGCGCCCTTCGGGTTTGTTTTTCGAACAAAATTGTCGGCGTTTTTGTTCCTTGAATATGCCTTGGCATGTCCTGCGGAACATAAACTTGATCCTTTTGCCCGAAAAGCAAACAGAATTGTTCATAACTCATGACGACACCCCCTAGCTCATTTGGAATACATCTTACTTGTTACTTTCCACTGAGAGAATCATCGAAAAGCCGGACCATACTTTTGGACACCCATGAGTCATCAAGAATCAGCCAAAGGCTGGTATCAACTTATCGAAGACGATAATTCACAGCGCCTTGCATTGACTGGCAATCTCACACTGGCTGCGTTGAATAATCAATTTGGCCATCTGCTCAAAGAACTTGCTCAACATGCCAAAAACCCGGATATTCACTGGGATATGACGAACATCCGGCAAATTGATACGGCCGGCATCACACTGCTTTGGAAAGCCTGGGGCTTGCAGCGCCCCAATCATTTAACCCTGCGCCCTGAACACGATAAAATGATCAGCCGCATCGAAAATTTGCCGAAGGAACTCCCTAAATCGAAGAAAAAAGACCTGTTATGGCCCATGCTCGCCATCGGCAAACAGATTTTACTCATGTGGGAAAATCTGACCAGCATAATTACGATGGTTGGTCAGCTGGCGCTGGACTGTCTTTTTTTTCTGCGCCACCCCACGTATATTCCATGGCGTGAAATTTCAGCCAACCTCTATCGTACCGGTGCACAGGCTTTGGGAATTACAGCCCTGGTCGGTTTTTTAATCGGCATCGTACTGAGTTATCTGTCTTCCGATCAATTGAAAATGTTCGGTGCGGATGTTTTTATCGTTAATATTCTTGGCGTCAGTATTATCCGTGAACTTGGACCGCTACTGGCGGCCATCCTGGTTGCCGGGCGTTCTGGTTCCGCAATGACCGCGCAACTGGGCGTAATGCGCGTCACGCAGGAACTGGATGCACTAACAGTCATGGGCATTCCGCATAGTCAACGTTTGATTTTTCCCAAAATCATCGCACTGGGCATTGCCATGCCCCTGCTGGTATTGTGGACCAGTGCGATTGCCTTAATCGGCGGCATGGTCGCTGCGGAAATTCAACTCGGGCTCAACTATTATTACTTTATCCATGAACTGCCTAATTCTGTGCCGATTGGCAATTTATGGCTGGGGCTTGGCAAAGGCGTTGTCTGCGGGATGACTATCGCTTTAATTGCCTGCCATTTCGGTTTAAGAATAAAACCCAATACGGAAAGCCTGGGTGAAGGCACAACAACGTCGGTGGTCACCTCGATTACGGTAGTCATCATTATTGACGCCATTTTTGCAATCGTTTTCTCAGATGTTGGAATTATTAAATAAACCCATGACCGAATCGCCAGAATCGCCCAATATTATCGAAATCCAAAATCTGCAAACACGGTTTGGCCAGCATATTGTGCATCAGAACCTGAATTTACAGGTTAAACGGGGAGAAATTCTGACACTTGTCGGCGGTTCGGGAAGCGGAAAAACAACGCTGCTGCGTCAAATACTCGGCCTTGAGAAACCGGCCAGCGGCAATGTCAAAATTTTCGGTATCCAGCGTTATGACGGTAATTCAGGTTTGATCAAAAGCATACGCAACCGTACCGGTGTATTATTCCAGCAAGGTGCATTATTCAGTGCTTTGACGGTCTATGACAATGTTGCTCTGCCACTTCGCGAATTGCGCATACTGGACGAAAAAATCATCCATGATCTCGTCATGCTCAAACTGGATATGGTCGCCATCGCTCCGGAACATGCCTATAAAATGCCTGCAAATTTATCAGGCGGAATGATCAAACGCGTTGCCTTGGCGCGTGCGCTGGCGCTTGATCCGGAATTACTGTTTCTGGATGAACCCACAGCAGGCCTGGATCCGGAGCTCAGTGAAAGTTTCGTACAGTTGATCCTCGCGATGCGTAATGAACTGGACTTGACTATCTTAATGGTCACACACGATCTCGAAACGCTGGCTGCATTATCGGACCGTATTGCGGTATTGGCTGATCAGCATGTCATCACCGTAGGTACACTTGAAGAAATCAGCCATTTCTCACACCCTTTCATCACGAATTTTTTCGAACATATGCATGTAAAAAACCCTATTATCGATAACAAGGAATCCTCATGGAAAACCGAGCACACGCCCTCATAGCAGGCTTTTTCGTCATATCCCTGAGTATTGCGGCACTCGTTGTCGCCAAATGGTTTAAAGCCGATGCGATAGAGCACGACCATTATCAGGTGATCACGCTGGAATCGGTAACTGGCCTGAATTTACAGGCATCGGTTTATTACCGGGGCGTTAATATCGGCAAAGTCGAACGAATTTATTTTGATCCGGAAAACATGAATCAGATTATTATCGATATCGCGATCGACGGCCGCATCCAGTTACCCGGTAACATCTACGCACAACTGGGTTACCAGGGCATTACCGGCCTGGCTTATGTACAACTGAGAAATGATGCAACGATTTCTCCTGACGTATTGCCGGAAGATACACAAATTCAAATGCGCCCTTCGTTATTGGACGAAGTTGCCGGTTATGGCCAGAATATACTGAACAACGTGAACGAACTGGTCATTCAACTGCATCAGCTGCTTAATGAAGACAACCAGAATCAAATTGCAAGCATCCTGAAAAACATCGAAAAAGCAACGCGCAACTTTGATGGCATTGCCGGCAGCCTGGAGCCCGGACTGGATTCATTCACACATTTAACACAAGAAGCCAGTACTCTGGTCGGACATTTGGACGATTTATTGACGGAATTCAATCAATCCATGCAAAAAGTAAATGAGCAAGGCGGCGTTATCGACAGTTTGGCAACAACCACCCAGGAAATGGCCACTACTATTCCAGAATTACGCAAAGTCAGTAACGGCATCATCCGTAATTCGCAAAATCTGGATCGTGTTTTACAGCAACTTGAAGAAAATCCGCAAATGCTTATTCTAGGGCGCCAGTCTTCTCCACCCGGCCCCGGTGAACCGGGTTTTGCCGCACCTCCAGGAGTGAATCAATGAAAAAAATCGTCTCTTTACTGGGAATACTGCTGATATCCGGTTGCACCATCATCCCTAAAAACGAGGTAACGATGGCGACCTATAATTTTACCGTCGAGTCATCTACAGGAAATAACCTGTCAGATCACTCAATCACCAAAACCGGACAAAAAATTCATGTTCCTGTTGTCACGGCTCCTTTATGGCTGGATACACCGGCAATACACTATCGCCTGGCTTATCACAACGATGCACAGACCATGACATATGCCAATAGCCGATGGTCCGCACCGCCTGCATCTTTACTGACACAACGCATTAAAGCGAAAATAGCAGCAGACACGCATCATATGGTCATTAAAGACAGCAGTGTCGCTATCCCCAAATATGCATTACATATTGAACTCGAGGATTTTTCTCATATTTTCAGTTCATTGACTGACAGTCATGTTTCGGTACGTTTCCGCGCCAGCATTGTCAACAATGCACATCAGTTGGTTGCCCAGAAAACCTTCGGCACAACCCAGTTGTCCACAGACGCCAATGCAGCCGGCGCAGTAAAGGCATTTACCATGGCCTGTAATCAGTTGATAAACGAACTTGTTGAATGGTTGAATGCCTCGACTGAAAATATTCAGTAGGCATAATCATTTCCACTCGATGTTGACCCGTTAAATGAAACAAAATTTTTGTATAATCCATACGCATTTGGAACAGTTATAATAGATCTTATTTGCCAACAGGCTGACCGCAATCATTTTAAATACATTACCCGAAAGGTAATCCAATGGATTCTTATGTTAGTATCCAGGGCTTGTCAGTTGAATAAGATTTAAGGAGAATTGCCGTGCATCTGATGATGCGATTGATTTTTATAGCTGTTGCAATTTTGATATTAAGCACATTGGCTGCCTGTGGAAACAAAGGCCCACTCTTTATAGAAAAAACTGAAATTCCGGCCGTATCGATGACACCAACCACACCGCCTGCAGCCGTCACGACACAAGATGAATCTGAGAAATGATCGATTTTCCTCAATTTGAGTATCAACACGACACACTTTACGCCGAATCGGTTTCCCTGGAAACCATCGCCAAGAAATTTGGCACGCCCTGCTATGTCTATTCAAGAAACGCGCTGACATCAATTTATTATGAATTTGAGCGCGCTTTCTCAAGCGACGACTATCTGATTTGTTATGCCGTAAAAGCCAATTCTAATCTGGCCATTTTAAATCTACTCGCACGTCTAGGCAGTGGATTTGACATTGTATCTGGCGGTGAACTGCAGCGTGTAATCAAGGCCGGGGGCGATCCACATAAAACGGTTTTTTCCGGAGTCGGGAAACTGGCCGACGAAATGCGTATGGCGCTGGCAGCCGATATTCTTTGCTTTAATGTTGAATCTATCGGGGAACTGCATCTGCTCAACCAGATTGCCGCAGCGATGAATAAAATTGCACCGGTCAGCCTGCGTGTCAATCCCGATGTGGACGCAAAAACACATCCGTACATTTCTACCGGCCTGAAAGAAAACAAATTCGGCATACCCATCGAAGAAGCCGAGCAGATTTATCTGTCAACCGACATTTTTTCTCACATTAAGTTTGTCGGACTGGATTGCCATATCGGTTCGCAATTGACTGAACTGGACCCCTTTGTTCAGGCCGGTGAGAAGCTGGTCAGTTTACTGCACCGCCTGCGCTCTCACAATTTACCGATCGAACATCTGGATTTAGGCGGTGGTCTTGGCATACGTTATACAAACGAAGCACTGCCATCGATACATGATTATATTGAAGCGCTGCGTAAAACGCTGGGACCGATTAAATTGAAGCTGTTAATCGAACCGGGCCGCTCCCTCATTGGCAATGCCGGTTTGCTGCTGACGCGAACCGCCTATATCAAACATACACCGGATCGTCACTTTGCGATTGTCGATGCAGCCATGAATGACTTGATGCGCCCTTCCCTTTACAAGGCGTACCATCAAATCCTGCCAGTTTCCAAACGCGAGGGTACCGTTTGTAACTATCAGATTGTCGGCCCGGTCTGTGAAACAGGCGATTTTCTCGGTCACGACCGTAAACTCGTTCTGGAAGCGGACGACCTGCTCGCTGTCATGTCTGCCGGCGCTTATGGCATGAGCATGAGCTCAAACTACAATACCCGGCCACGTGCAGCAGAAGTTATGGTGGATGGCGATACCGTACATCTGATCAGGGCCCGTGAAACCATAGATCAGTTAACGGCATCAGAAGTTATTTTACAGACATGACAGCTTTTGGATGAGGATGATTCTAAATCTATTCATGCATCTCATCGGAAAATGCTAATATTCCAGTTCCATGTTAGGTAAGCCGCTCATGATCAATCAGCCTCCCGACCTGGCTGACTTACAGTATCAGGATGAAATTCTAAATGGCGTATCGCGTACATTTGCATTGACCATCCCGCAGCTCCCTGGCGCGCTTAGGCAAGTCATTGGCAATGCCTATTTGCTGTGCCGGATAACCGACACCATTGAAGATGATAACGCGCTGACATCAAAACAGACACGCCAATTATCCGATATGTTTTCCGAAGTAGTATGCGGAAGCCTGTCGGCAGAAACATTTGCCGAAGCACTGTATCCCCTGCTTTCGGATCATACGATCCCGGCAGAACATGACCTGATCAAGAATACACCGTCTGTCATTCGCGTCACGCACAGTTTCAACCCGGTGCAACGCAAGGCACTGGAACGCTGCGTGAGAATCATGAGCCGCGGCATGGCTGATTTCCAGGATAACGAAACACTGGATGGATTGAAAGACCTACCCGGCATGAACCTGTATTGTTATTATGTAGCAGGTGTTGTCGGCGAAATGCTGACTGAATTGTTTTGTGATTACTCGGAAGCCATTAATCGTAACAAACCCGAATTGATGAAACTGGCCGTTTCATTTGGTCAGGGTTTGCAAATGACGAATATTCTCAAGGATATCTGGGATGACCGCAAACGCGGCGCTTGCTGGCTACCGCAGGATATTTTTCTAGCGCATCAGTTTATCCTCAGAGATTTGCGGCCCGATTATTCGGACAAACGGTTTGAGGAGGGACTGGCCAATTTGATAGGAATCGCGGCAAAGCATCTGGAAAATGCATTAACCTACACCTGCATGATCCCGCCACAGGAAAAGGGAATCCGTAAATTCTGCCTGTGGGCGCTGGGCATGGCCATTCTGACCTTGCAAAAAATAAACCATCATCGACATTTTAAAGACGGTGCACAAGTTAAAATATCGCGCCGGACGGTAAAAGCAACGGTCATTACTACCAGTCTGTTTGCCAGTAACAACTGGATGCTAAGGCAGCTGTTCAGAATGGCGTCACGCAATCTACCGGAAACGACAATATCCGATGAATTATTCCTGAAACGTTAAACCTAAAAACCTCAGTTGACCGTTATAAAAAGTGCAAACTTGATGAATATAAGGATAAATTTCAAGAGAATTCCTTACCCTGAATGGTGAGCAACACTATGATGTTTTTAGGTTAAAACAGCTGAAATCTACTCATAAAAAAGAGAAAATTCCATATATGAAATCGTTAGTAACAGGTGCAACGGGATTTTTAGGATCGGCGGTTATGCTGTGTCTACTGAAAGCGGGGCATGAAGTCCGCCTGCTGGTCCGGTCTAACAGTGACCGGCGAAATATTGAAAATCTTCCCGTTGAGATTTCAGAAGGCGATTTGCGTGACCATCACTCACTGGAGAAAGCGGTCCATGGTTGCGATTACTTATTTCATGTGGCAGCCGATTACCGCTTATGGGTACCCGATCCGCAAACCATGTACGATATCAATGTGCAAGGTACCAAAGCATTAATTATTGCGGCTGCCAACGCCGGTTTGAAACGCATTATTTATACCAGTAGCGTCGCCGCTTTGGGACTGACAACCGACGGCACTCCTGCCGATGAAGAAACGCCCGTTACGCTCGAACAGATCAATGGACATTATAAACGCTCAAAATATATTGCTGAACAGACGGTTAAAGTATTAATCAATCAACACCAATTGCCCGTAGTCATCGTTAATCCTTCAGCACCCATCGGGCCGCGCGACATCCGTCCCACGCCAACCGGGCGTATCGTACTGGATACCCTGCACGATAAAATGCCAGCCTATATCAATACCGGTCTGAACATTGGGCATGTCGATGACATTGCCCACGGCCATTTGCTGGCTTGCGAAAAAGGTAAAACAGGAGAGCGTTATATTCTCGGTGGCGACAATATGACACTGCTTGAAGTCCTGGATACATTGGATGAAATTATCGGCCAGCGCAAAAAACGTTTTAGCCTGCCTGTTAACCTGATGCTTCCTGTCGCATGGTGTATGGAAAAAATCGCCATGGTTACCCACAAAGAGCCTCGTGCGACACAAGATAGTATACGTATGGCAAAAAAGATGATGTTTTTCTCCAGTGAGAAAGCAAGCCGCGAATTGGGTTATCAATATCGCCCTGCCAGACTGGCACTTGAAGATGCGGTCAATTGGTATCAAAATAACGGATACTGTAATTAGTCACGTAAAATACGGCATCTTAACGTCATACCAAATTTAGTAGGGGTTGTTCTATTCTATAAAAACAGCCTTGTTACGGAAGTTACGGAACTTGGTGCAAGAGCAATTATCATATCAACATGCGAATTATTTGTTTCATTATTGCCTTGACACTCTTGTTTCCGGTTAAAACATTTGCTCACGAATTACCGGACCTGGGTGATGTTTCTCAGGCAACCATCACTCCACACGAGGAGCGGCAGATCGGATTGCAGATTATGCACCAGATCCGCTCTGACCCAAGCTATCTGGACGATCCAGAAATTGCCAGCTATCTCAATGGCCTGGGACACAAATTGATCTCCCATTCAACTGAAGCAAGCCCCGGCCAGTCATTTGAATTCTTTGCGTTACAGGACTCCACCATCAATGCATTCGCATTGCCGGGGGGGTTTATGGGATTCAACAGCGGCTTGATTATTGCCGCGCAAAGTGAATCGGAACTTGCCGCCGTCATGGCGCATGAAATAGCCCATGTCACGCAGAAACATCTCGCACGCATGATTTCAGGCCAGAAATACACCATGCTTGCCTCGCTGGCAGCACTTGCCATTGCCATTCTAGCCTCTCGTTCAAATCCTCAGGCAGGTCAGGCGATTATTGCCGCATCGCAGGCCACAGCAATTCAGTCACAATTGAACTTTACGCGCCGGCATGAAAAGGAAGCCGACCGGGTAGGGTTTAATATTCTTATTGCAGCCGGCTTTGATCCTCAAGGCATGGCGGCTTTTTTTGAACGTCTGCAAAAAGCCAGCCGTTTTTATGAAAACGGCGCTCCCTCCTATCTGCGCACGCACCCTTTGACATATGAACGCATTGCCGACATTCAAAACAGAACACATGAAATAGCTTACCGGCAGGTACCCGACAGTATCGACTTTCTGCTTGTACGTGCAAAACTACGCGCACTCATTGGCAAATCAAGCGATGCGGTCAGTCAATTCAGATTACGGCTGGAAGACAAACGCTACAGTAACGAAGCCGTCGAACGCTACGGATACATACTCGCACTGCTGCGTGACAAAAAGAATAAAGAAGCCAATGAACAACTGATCCTGTTATACAGTTTAATAGAAAAAGACGCGGCAAGCGGCGCACACCTGAACAATCATCAGCTCGGCAGAACTATTCATATTGAACAAAAGGGCCTGCAGGCCGGAGCCATGATTGAAACACTTGCCGCATCCGTCAAACTGGCCAACGGCCTACTCGATGAAGCGCTCAATATCTATCGCAGCGCACTTAGAATCTACCCACAACACAAAGCATTAATTCATGGTTACGCCAATGCCATGCTGGAAAACGGTCAAGTCGACAGTGCGCTGGAATTCATCAATCGTGAATTACAGTTTCATATCAATGACATTCAACTTTATCAATTACAGGCACGCGCCTACTCGATGCAAGACAAGGCAATGCTTAAGCATCGCGCGCAAGCCGAAGTTTATATCCGTCAGGGCTTTTATGATGCGGCAATCGAGCAGCTAAAAATTGCTTTAAGACATGATAATGGCGATTTTTATCAATTATCGTCTATCGAAGCCCGCTTGCGCCAAATACAGTTGCTCGCTGAAGAACTAAAAGAATGACACCCTATTACAGTACAGATTACAAAGCTACAAAGGGGGATTTTTCGGCAACCCCACGATCTGATTTACAATCTGCGCATTCCCCACTCAGGTATGCGCGTCTTCTATCTCAAATTAATGTGGTATCGGTTTATTATTTCTCTGAGAAAAACTCCCGTGCTTTATCCATCCACGATTTGTGGCGTGGGCTGTGGCGGGAATTATCTTTTTGACTGATTACTTCGAGTTCCTCGAGCAGTTCCTTCTGGCGCGAAGTGAGTTTGACGGGCGTTTCGACAATAACATGACACAACAGATCACCTTTGCTATGGCTGCGTACACCTTTAATTCCTTTGCCCCGTAAACGGAAAATCTTACCCGTCTGCGTTTCGGAAGGCACTTTGATTTTGGCGTGACCTTCAAGCGTTGGCACTTCAATTTCTCCGCCAAGTGCAGCGGTTGTAAAACTGATTGGAATTTCGCAGTGTAAATGATCTCCATCACGCTGAAAAACAGAGTGTGAAGCCAGATGAATAACAACATACAAATCCCCCGGCGGGCCACCATTGGTTCCGGCCTCACCTTCACCACTGACACGGATACGGTCACCATCGTCGACACCGGCTGGAATTTTTACATTCAGCGTCTTATGGCGTTTTATACGTCCATTGCCATGGCACGTGCTACATGGGTCGGTGATAATTTTGCCATTGCCGTGACATTTCGGGCAGGTTTGTTGAATGGAGAAAAAACCCTGTTGCATTCTTACCTGGCCGTGGCCATGACAAGTCGGGCAGGTTTTGGGTTTGCTACCGGGCTTGCTGCCATCGCCATGGCAGGACTCACAGGTATCCAGTGTTGGAATACGGATTTTGGTTTCCGTGCCATTGGCCGCTTGTTCCAGGGTAATCTCCAGACTGTATCGCAAATCTGAACCACGATGCATGCTGGAACGCCCGCCGCGCCCACCGAAAATATCACCAAAAATATCGCCAAATGCATCCGCAAAACCCTGCGCACCACCCGCGCCGCCACCGGCACTTGCATCGACACCGGCATGGCCGAATTGATCGTAGGCTGAGCGCTTACCAGAGTCCGACAAAATTTCGTAGGCTTCCTTGGCTTCTTTAAACTTTTCTTCCGATTTTTGATCGCCCGGATTTCTATCGGGATGATATTTCATCGCCAGTTTACGATAGGCTTTCTTGATGGTGCTTTCATCGGCATCCCGGTTGACGCCAAGAATGTCATAATAATCGCGCTTAGCCATAGCTCAGCCCTGCCGCAGTAAAACCGCATTTGATGCCGGGGAATGTATCAAGGTATTGTAAATACATGGAGGTTGCTTTTTTATTGTGTGTTGAATAAATGCCAAACGCAGAGGATAAAAAGAGTGTTTTACCGCTCTTTTCTTTGCTCTGCGCCGGACACAAGTGAATTGCGTTTATTTCTTGTCTTTTACTTCCTCAAATTCTGCGTCAACGACATCGCCTTCCACCGTTTTTTCTTTGTTGCCTGAAGAAGATGATTCGGTTCCAGCATCACCACCAGCTTGTGCTTGCGCACCTTCCTGCTGATTCTGGTACATTTTTTCAGCCAATTTATGCGAGGCTTCGGTCAATGCCTGCGTTTTTGCATCAATTTCTTCTTTGCTGTCCGATTTCAATGCTGCCTCAGCTTCCTGCAACGCAGTTTCGATTTTGGATTTCTCATCGGCGTCCAATTGATCGCCATATTCGTTCATTGATTTTTTAACCGAGTGAATAATAGCATCACATTGATTGCGGCTGGAAACCAATTCCAGAACCTTGTGATCTTCTTCCGCGTGCGCTTCGGCATCCTTGACCATGCGGTCGATTTCTTCTTCGGACAACCCTGAGCTGGCCTGGATCTTGATTTTATTTTCCTTGCCGGTTGCTTTGTCTTTTGCCGAAACATGCAAGATACCGTTGGCATCAATGTCAAACGCCACTTCAATTTGCGGCATGCCGCGCGGTGCAGGCGGAATGTCAGCTAAATTAAACTGGCCCAGGCTTTTGTTACCGGAAGCCATTTCACGTTCACCCTGCAACACATGAATGGTTACCGCTGTCTGGTTGTCATCCGCAGTTGAAAAGACCTGCTTCGCGTTGGTCGGTATCGTGGTGTTTTTCTGAATCAGTTTGGTCATCACCCCACCAAGTGTTTCAATACCTAACGACAATGGCGTTACGTCAAGCAACAGGACATCAGTGACATCACCTTGCAGCACACCGCCCTGAATTGCTGCGCCCACTGCAACCGCTTCATCGGGATTGACGTCTTTACGCGGCTCCTTGCCAAAAATCTCCTTCACTTTTTCCTGAACCTTAGGCATCCGTGTTTGTCCGCCAACCAGAATAACGTCATCGATCTCTGAAGCAGAAATACCGGCGTCTTTCATGGCAATCCTGCACGGTTCTGCGGTACGCTCAATCAGTTCCTCCACCAGGCTTTCCAGTTTGGCGCGGGTGATTTTAACGGCCATATGTTTAGGGCCGCTAGCATCGGCTGTGATGTACGGCAGATTCACCTCGGTCTGTTGACTGGATGACAATTCGATTTTGGTTTTCTCGGCAGCATCTTTCAGACGTTGCAGTGCCAGCATATCCTGTTTCAGATCGATACCGTTTTCTTTTTTAAATTCGTCTACCAGATATTCGATAATGCGCGAGTCGAAATCTTCACCGCCCAGGAATGTATCACCGTTGGTTGCCAATACTTCAAACTGGTGTTCGCCGTCAATATCGGCAATTTCGATGATTGAAATATCGAAGGTACCGCCACCCAGGTCATAGACTGCTAATTTCCGGTCGCCTTCTTTCTTGTCCATACCGAAAGCAAGCGCCGCAGCGGTCGGCTCATTAATAATCCGCTTGACTTCCAACCCGGCAATCTTACCCGCGTCTTTCGTCGCCTGACGTTGAGAATCGTTAAAATAAGCAGGAACGGTAATTACCGCTTCGGTTACGGGTTCACCCAGATAGTCCTCAGCGGTTTTTTTCATTTTCTTAAGAACTTGCGCAGAGACTTCCGGCGGAGCGATTTGTTTGTCGCGCACTTCAACCCAGGCGTCGTTATTACTTGCCTTAACAATTTTGTATGGCACCATTTCAATGTCTTTTTGCACCATCTTTTCGTCAAAACGACGACCGATCAGGCGTTTTACTGCAAATAATGTGTTTTTGGGGTTAGTAACCGCCTGGCGTTTTGCCGATGCACCAACCAGAATTTCGTTGTCTTCCGTATACGCAACAATGGAAGGCGTTGTACGCGCACCTTCTGAATTTTCGATGACCTTGGACTTGCCATTTTCCATGATGGAAACACAGGAATTGGTCGTACCCAGATCGATACCGATTATTTTTGCCATGTTTAGATCCTTATAAATTTAAAAACTGTCAATGAATTAGTCAGATAAGTGGAGATGTTTTGTCAATTTTCAAGCCAAATTCAATTCGAAAATTCTGGTTATGCGTCTTTTGCTTTCGACACCATCACGAGCGCTGGCCGAATAACTCTGTCATGCAATTGATAACCTTTTTGCATGACTTGAACAACGGTATTGGGCTCAAGCTCGGAGTCCACAGTGCACATGGCTTGATGAAGGTGCGGATCAAATTTTTCTCCGGTCGGATCGATGGTTTTGATATTGAATTTGTCAAAAACAGTAGTCAATTGTTTTTGCGTGAGTTCCATGCCGTTCTTAAAGTTTTCAACGGTCGCGTTTTCAACGGCCAAAGCGGCTTCCAGGCTGTCCATGACCGTCAGCAATTCGGTAGAGAAATTTTCTACGGCATATTTATGTGCGTTGGAGACATCGGTTTGTGCGCGTCTGCGGATATTTTCAGTTTCGGCTTTGGCACGCAACCAGGCATCATGGTGCTCGGCTGCTTTACGTTCAGCCTCTTTCAATAACAACCCCAGGTCGTGTTGCTGTTCCTGTCCGTTATCATCCTGAACACTTGTGCGAATGATTTCATCATCGGTTACGGGTGTTTCGTTTTTCGTATTGTCCAACAATTCCTCAGATTCACCGGATTGCGTATCATGTGGATTCTGTGAATTTTGCATCGTTCCTCCTCGTGATTATCAGGGGGTTATTGGGTTTGTTTTGCCGATTTCAAGTCTTTTGTGAAATTTTTTGCAAAACTCTCCCATTCGGCTTAGGAGGTGTTAACGATGTATGAATGATTTCTGTTGCCCCTGAAATGGGCTTCAGCAGCAACAGTTCACTCATTGTTAACACCCCATGGAGCTAAGCCAGAGATCCAAATAGTATTTGTTCAATTAAAATTTTATATGGTGTGCAAGCTTGCTGGCTTTGCCGGTATAGTTCTGCGGAGTCATAGTCAGTAGTCTGCTTTTTTCAGATTCGGGTATATCGAGTTCCCGGATGAATTGATGCAGCACCTCCTGGGTGATACCACTTTTACCGCGGGTTAATGCCTTAAGCTGTTCATAGGGATTGGGAACGCCATACCGGCGCATTACGGTTTGAATCGGTTCTGCCAGTACTTCCCAGGCGTTGTTCAGGTCCTGCGCAAGTTGATCCGGATTCGCTTCGAGTTTATTCAAACCCTTGCTGCACGAATCATAAGCCAGTAGCGTATGGCCGAGCGCCACACCCATATTGCGTAACACGGTTGAATCGGTGAGATCACGCTGCCAGCGTGAAATAGGCAGCTTGTCGCTCAAGTGCCGCAGCAAGGCATTGGCAATTCCGAGATTGCCTTCCGAATTTTCAAAATCAATCGGGTTGACCTTATGCGGCATGGTCGACGAACCGACTTCGTTCGCTTTTGTCTTTTGTTTGAAATAACCGAGTGAAATATATCCCCAGATATCACGATTGAGATCCAGCAAAACGGTATTGATGCGCGCATAAGCATCGAACAGTTCGGCGATCGTGTCATGCGGTTCTATCTGTGTCGTGTAGGGATTGAAAGCCAGTCCGAGTGATTCGACAAACGAACGCGCAAACTGTTCCCAGTCGAGCTCCGGATAAGCGGATAAATGCGCGTTGTAATTACCGACCGCGCCGTTGATCTTGCCGAGTATGGCCACTTCAACCAGCTGTTTTCTACCCCGTTGCAGGCGGTAAACCACATTGGCGATTTCCTTGCCGAGTGTGGTTGGTGTCGCGGGTTGACCATGCGTGCGCGCAAGCATCGGCAGATCGGCCAATTGATGCGCCAGTTCGATCAATTTGGTAATGATTTTATCCAGCACAGGCAGCATCACCTGATCCCGGCTCTGCTTTAACATCAGGCCATGCGACAAATTATTGATATCTTCGGATGTGCACGCAAAATGAATAAATTCTGATGCCTTGGTTACTTCGCTGTTGTCTGCGAGCGTTTGCTTGAGCCAGTATTCAACCGCCTTGACATCATGATTGGTGGTTGCTTCAATCGCTTTAACCGCTTGCGCATCGGGTACCGAAAATACGGCTGCAAGCTCATTCAACCGGGTATTGGTTTGCTCTGAAAACGAAGGCACTTCATCAATGCCGTTTGCGTTACTCAGTGCCTGCAGCCAGGCAACTTCGACTTGAACACGGAAACGTATCAATGCAAATTCACTGAAGTAATGTTGCAAAGGTGCTACTTTTTGCTGATACCGGCCATCCAGCGGTGACAATGCGGTGATAGTGGAAGAAGGCATGTTTTTTCAATTTGAGTCAAAGCAATGAAGATGCGGATTTTAACACGCCGAACAGTCGTGATTACACTCAATTGAATGTTTATGGACAGTAAAACATGCAGTTTAGCCGCAACCCACAATGTTCGGGTAGAATATGCGCATCATTTTTAAAGACACCAGTGTTATGTTGCGTAAAATTCTAATTGCCAATCGCGGTGAGATTGCCGTGCGTATTATCCGGACATGCGCCGAAATGGGTATCCGTTCGGTGGCGATTTATTCGGAAGCCGATCGTTTCGCGTTGCATGTCAAAAAAGCCGATGAAGCGTACTGTACCGGCAGTGAACCGATGTCGTGTTATCTGAATATTCACGCACTCGTTGACCTGGCTTTGGCGACCGGTTGCGATGCCATACACCCGGGCTACGGTTTTTTATCAGAAAACGCGCAATTTGCCCGGGCATGCAAAGAACGCAGGTTGATATTCATTGGACCGCAAGCAGATGTTATCCACCGCATGGGCGACAAGACAGAAGCGCGTGACGCCATGATCGCTGCGGGCATTCCGGTCACACCCGGTTCAGAAGGTAATCTAAATTCAGTTGAAGAAGCATTGGACGTTGCTGAACGAATCGGCTATCCCGTCATGTTGAAAGCGACTTCCGGTGGTGGCGGACGTGGCATACGGCGCTGCGATAACGCCGAAGAACTGCAGCGTAATTATGTGCGTGTTATTTCCGAGGCGACCAAAGCGTTTGGCCGCGCCGATGTGTTTTTGGAAAAATGTGTCGTCAATCCACGGCATATCGAAGTGCAAATCCTCGCCGATCATCACGGCAATGTCATTCATCTGTATGAACGTGACTGCTCGATTCAGCGCCGCAATCAGAAATTGATCGAAATCGCGCCATCGCCGCAACTCGATGAAGCGCAACGCCAGTATATCGGTGGCCTGGCCGTCATTGCCGCCAAGTCAGTCGGTTATACCAACGCTGGCACGGTGGAATTTTTGCTGGATGATGATGGCCGTTTCTATTTCATGGAAATGAATACCCGCGTGCAGGTCGAGCATACCATTACCGAAACGATTACCGGCGTCGATATCGTCGAAGAGCAGATACGGGTTGCGGCGGGGTTGCGGTTGCGCTACAAACAGGAAATGATAGACCGGCGGGGTTATGCAATCCAGTTCCGCATCAATGCCGAAGACCCGAAAAACAACTTTCTGCCCAGTTTTGGGCGTATTTCCCGTTATTATGCGCCGGGTGGCCCCGGTGTACGAACCGATACTGCCATTTACACCGGCTATGAAATCCCGCCTTTTTACGATTCCATGGTTGCCAAAGTGATTGTCAGTGCATTGACATGGGAAGACGTGGTCAAGCGTGGCGAGCGGGCATTACGCGATATGGGACTGTTCGGCATCAAGACGACGATTCCCTATTATCTGAAGATTCTCAGGCACCCACAGTTTCTTGCCGCCCGCTTCAATACCGGTTTTGTCGAGCAAAATCCTGCTTTGATCAACTACTCAGACAAGCCCCGGCCAGAAGTACTGGCCAGCGTCATCGCGGCCGCCATGGCTTCGCATACCGGCTTGTAAGCAATATACCGAATGATTCAAGGATAAAACCATGCAAAAAGTTCATATTACCGATGTCATTTTGCGCGATGCGCATCAATCCCTGATCGCGACCCGGCTGCGAACCGAAGACATGTTGCCGGCTTGCCCGATGCTCGACAGCATCGGTTATTGGTCGCTGGAATGCTGGGGTGGTGCGACGTTTGATGCCTGCTTGCGGTTTTTGAAAGAAGATCCGTGGGAGCGTCTGAGCAAACTCAAGGCCGCATTGCCCACTACACCGTTGCAAATGCTATTGCGCGGGCAAAATCTGCTCGGTTACCGCCATTATTCAGACGATGTCGTACGTGCTTTTATCAAACGCGCAGCCGAAAACGGCATGGACGTATTCCGCATTTTTGACGCGCTCAACGATGTGCGCAACCTGACTACAGCCATCGAAGCCGCCAAGGAATCCGGCAAACACGCACAGGGCACGATATGCTATACCACCAGCCCCGTGCATGACGCCGCAAGCTTCG
>JAGRFM010000132.1 GCA_020446045.1 Nitrosomonas sp. | reverse complement strand
TGGGCGCACCTATGCCTTCGGTGTAATGAATGCTAAACGCTTCGTCAAATTCATGCCAGGGAATAACGGTTGATAGTTTGAGCAGCGGATCGGCAGGATCAAGCTGGAATAACAGGTCTGTTTCAAATAAATTGGGCTGATGAAAAGTTTTGCTGGGTGTGAGCATCGATAAACCACCATTTCGACCAGAAACAAGCACCCATTTTAGCATTTTCTGGTCGATCTGAATAGCACCAATTCATATATTTACTATTAATATCAGATTCTTGGGATAACTTAAGGATCGACTATTTAATTTTCTATATATGTAATTGAGAATTATTATATTTTTTCATTAACGGGAAGACTCATCCAGATGTGATTTTGTGGGGATTTGCTTCAAACAGAGCAAGTCCCTATCAAATTAACCTCAACCAATAACCACTGTAAGCCCTGATAGCTTAAAAACGGTGAAACCTCAGTTTAAACTGATATTTTATTAAATAATTGCAAGGGGTTTCCTGTTCCTTATCCAGCGCAGCAGGAAAGCTGTTTCACGTCTTTTTTAAAGGTCTGCGCCGCAAGCTTCAACCCTTCGACCATCGTCAGGTAGGGAAACAATTGATCGGCAAGTTCCTGCACCGTCATATGCGCCTGAATAGCGAGCGCGGCCGTCTGGATCAGTTCCCCTGCTTCCGAGGCCACTGCTTGTACGCCGATCAAACGGCCCGAGCCTGCGTCGGCGACCAGTTTAATAAAACCACGTGTATCGAAATTGGCAAGTGCGCGCGGGACGTTGTCCAGTGTAAGTGTGCGGCTATCTGTCTCGATGCCTTTTAAATGCGCTTCCGCCTCAGAGTAACCTACGGTTGCCACTTGCGGATCGGTGAATATGACAGTCGGCATCGCAGTTAGATCAAGTACTGCCTCACCTCCGGTCATATTGACGGCTGCGCGCGTCCCTGCCGCTGCCGCCACATAGACAAATTGCGGCTGGTCGGTGCAGTCTCCGGCAGCATAGATGTGTGGACTGCTCGTGCGCATGGCCTTATCGATGACAATTGCGCCTTGACCATTAACGGTCACACCTGCCGCCTCCAGTGCCAAGCCGCGCGTGTTCGCTGCGCGGCCAGTGGCGATTAGCAGCTTGTCGGCGGAAACGATGCTGTGCTCCGTGGTCAGCACGAATTCATCATTTACATAAGCGACCTGGCTGGCTTGCGTGTGTTCCAGCACCGTGATCCCTTCAGCACGGAAAGCGGCTGTGATGGTCTCGCCGATAGCCGGATCTTCGCGGAAGAACAGCGTGCTGCGCGCCAGGATCGTGACCTGGCTGCCCAGCCGGGCGAAGGCTTGCGCCAGTTCGACCGCCACTACCGATGAGCCGATCACGGCCAGACGTTCGGGAATGGTGTTGCTGCCCAAAGCTTCAGTCGAAGTCCAGTACGGTATCTCCTTCAGACCGGGAATGGGCGGCAATACCGGGGTGGCACCGGTGGCAATCAGGCAGCGATTGAACATCACTTCGCGCTCGCCGCCATCGTTCAACCGGACGGTGAGGCTATGGCCGTCTTTGAAATGGGCTTCACCACGTAGCACGGTGATGGCCGGGTTGCCTTCCAGGATGCCTTCGTACTTGGCGTGGCGCAGCTCATCGACTCGGGCCTGTTGCTGGACCAGCAACTTGTTGCGCTGAATCGAGGGCTCGGTCATAGCGATGCCGCCATCGAATGGACTTTCACGGCGCAGATGGGCGATATGAGCGGCACGAATCATGATCTTGGACGGCACGCAACCGACATTGACGCAGGTGCCGCCGATGATGCCGCGCTCGATCAATGTGACTTGAGCGCCTTGTTCGACGGCCTTCAGCGCGGCCGCCATCGCGGCCCCGCCGCTGCCGATGATGGCGACGTGCAAGTGACTATCGGTTTTATCAAGCGCAATCGTACTTTTACTCACGCTCATTGCTTCACTGAGGCCGGATAGCCAGCATTTTCAGTAGCTTGGGTCAATGCCTCGGCAGTGGTTTTGGCATTATCAAAAATGACGACAGCTTCGAGCTTCTGGTAGCTCACATTGACCTCTTGAACGCCATCCACCTTGGAAAGTGCCTTCTTCACCGTAATCGGACAAGCGGCGCACGTCATGCCGGGTACATACAGTGTGACCGTTTGGATAGCGGCCCATGCAGGTGAAGTCAAAGTGACAAAGCACGCGACTATTGCGATAAGTTGTTTGGCTTGCGTTGAAACTGGCGTTTTCATGAAAATCTCCTTGTTAATAGAATAATGGAAGAACATAAGGGAAAGTCAACGCGATAACCACCAAGACAGCCACAACCCAGAAAATAATCTTGTAGACAGTCTTCACGCGCGGAATGGAACAGATTTCACCGGGTTTGCAGGCTTGCACCGGATGAAAGATGCGGCGATATGCGAAGAACATGGCCGCCAGCGCCATGCCGATAAAGATCGGACGATACGGTTCCAGGGCAGCCAGATTGCCGATCCAGGCACCGCTGAATCCCAAAGCGATCAGCACCAGCGGCCCAAGGCAGCAGACCGAAGCCAGAATAGCGGATAGTACTCCAGCAATGAGGGCGTTGCGCTCGACCATACATTTCTCCTTTTGAAAGTCTTACGGATGTAATAAGATTACTTCCGTAGTTATATACGGAGTCAAGCGATATGATGAATAATCTGGAGAATCTGACCATCGGCGCATTTGCCAAGGCGGCCGGGGTCAGTGTGGAAACGATCCGTTTCTATCAGCGCAAAGGTTTGTTGTCGGAGCCGAACAAGCCATATGGCGGTATTCGTCGTTATAGTAAAGTTGATGTGCAGCGCGTAAGGTTTATAAAATCTGCCCAGCGACTAGGTTTCAGTTTGAATGAAATCAGCGAATTACTGCGACTGGAAGATGGCATTCACTGCAATGAAGTCAGCTATTTGACTGAAATAAGGTTAGAAGATGTGCGTAAAAAATTGAAAGATCTGACGCGCATGGAGGCTGCGCTATCCGCGCTTTTACGCGCCTGCCATTCACGAAAAGGAAATGTTTCATGCCCAATTATTGCATCATTGCAAGCAGATTGAATCAAGGCAACAGGATTAACTATGGTTAACTGTAGCAGTCCATATTCATCTCGACCTGAAATAACCAGGATAACCCATACTACTCGACCCGATAGATATCGGTTTGCGGATGAAACGCGTACCATGCAAACCAGAATAAAACCACACCCGGCAAAAGTTCACCTTTCTCGTCAAACGCTTCGGCAGATTGATGCGCGCGATTATATTTTATTTGTATCCGATGGCTGCCCAGTTGGTCATCAACTATGCCGGAACCTTTTGCCAGCTCGACAAATGGATAGGCTTTTGTTTTTCCATCCAGCACCAGCCCCAGCACCTGTTCCTTGGGATGATAACCTTCGGCACGGAAGCGCACAGGAAACATTATGCCGCTATCCCGCTCATAACCATCGTACGGATTGGCAAGGTAATTACGATTAAAACCGGTCTCTTGACTTAATACCAATGTATCCGGATGGCGGGAGCGCCAGTCGCCCCAAGTGGTATGCGTTACCGGCACAGCGGGCAGTTCGACGCCTTTCATTGGCCCGGTCACGGCCTGCGACAGGATTTGCGACCATAATGATTGTGTTTGACGGTCGTACATCAATACATCGCTGTTATACAACAATCCAGAAACACCAAATTGCAGATGCCTGCCGTTCACTTTGGCTTCGTTCGCCGTGCCGGAGCCGCAGAGTGGACAGTAGGTGATGATAATACCTTCATCACCAAATCGGTCGTTGACAATCTCATGCCAGTTCAGAATGCGCAAGGGATAAGCTTTACTGATACCGTTTCGTGTCAATGCCAATACCCGGTCGCTGTCGCTCAGGTAACGGGCCTGGTTAGCGCTGACAAAAACAGGATTGTCGAGCGACGGTATGCCATCCTTTGGCGGACCACCGGAAAAAATTTCATTCTCGGGTATCAATGCGCCATCCAGGACAAAACCGTTCATGGAAGCGGCATGAGACTGGATAATACTTGCTGACAGAAAAATACTGATGAAATAAATGAGCCAAATATGGCGAATGTTTTTCATGAAAAAACCTTTTTGTAAAAATATGATATTGCGGCAGAAATATTCATGACCGATAAGTCATCAGACTGATCGAATCTTTCTGGAAAACTGTGCGCACGTTTCTGCCGTCCTGGGTTTCCAGACTTAGAGCATTCCATTCGCCGCTTAACGTTGACCGGTTCAAAAGAGCTGAAAACGTTTCGCTCCAGACTTCACCATCGCCGTCCTCATGAATTTCTTATGAGTCGTTTCATAATGAATTTTCTTACATCGCAAAAACAATGCGTATCAATCAATTCATGAAATGATGACGGCAGGCTGTTTTGCCGGGGATGGTTGTTCTCGATGCTTTGAAGATAATTCGCAGGATTATCGCGGTAGCAAAAGCCGGAAAAGCATTCTCAACTGTCGATACCAGCCAGATCCGGAGTGCGGTGTGGAGATGGAAATATATTTGCCGCTTTCCTGCACAAGATCATCAAGCAGATCGTTATTGATCTCCGGCATGAGATTTTTTGCGTTTCCCTTCCGTCCTGTCATTTTGACAGAGATTTTGGAGTTTTCCTTTTGCAGTAAAGCTTCCCCACCGCAAGCCCGGCAGTAAACCCGATCGCCATGCTGATGTGTTTTATTGATAACTATCGTGGGGCCGCAGATCGGACATTCCTGCAATGCTATGTCCGGTTCGCTATAGCCTACTATGCGTTTAAAAAAACCAGCTCTGCCCAGTTCGATGAATTTTTCCCCCATTCCGGATGAAACTGCCTGCCGAGATCCGCCTGAATCTGAGCCAGCGCATGCTCAATGGACATGCCTTTCCGGTAAGGCCGCGTACTGGTCATTGCATCAAACGCATCACAAATACTGACAATGCTGCCATCCAGGCTGATCTGATCGCCAGCAAGGCCATGTGGATAACCTAATCCATCGAATGTTTCATGGTGCTGTATTACTGCATTACCTGCGAGTCCGGCCAGAGGATGATCGGATAACAGGCGGCTTCCAACCTCGGGATGGGTTTTGATAATGGCGTATTCTTCTGCTGTGAGCACATCTTTTTTATTCAGTATTGCGTCTGGCACACTGATTTTGCCGAGGTCGTGCAGATAACCACCCAGTGAGATACGCGCGACAACATTTCGAGGCAGTCCGCCATATTCCGCCAGGATGCGGCAGTATTGCGAAACCCGCCACAAATGACCGCCTGTATAGGAATCGCGTGCTTCAACCATTGCCGCCATGACAAAGAGGCTCTTTATGAGCGGTTTTGCAGGGTTCTCGTATGCGGCCATGAGTGCTTAACAGTTTATTTTTTGTTTCTTGAAGTCCGGGACTATCGGGCGCTAAACCAGATATCGCCATACCATGCCGTTGCCGCAGCACCTGTATTGTCGGTGTCGGTCATAATCGCCACGGCGTCAACGCGACCGGGTTCTTCGCCAAATAATCGCCGGTAATCGGCGCGCACATCTCGGCTTTGCATCATCCAGCGGCCGATATGATCGGTGCCAGACTGTACGGCAATCATGCCTGCATTGCTGGTGAAGGCATTGCGCCAGCTGCTATCGATCGGCTGTTGATTCGACCAGACATAGTTAATTGCGCGCGTGCGCCAGAACATCGTGCCGCCGGAAAATACCACATAGATCCGGGCCGGATAATCGTCACCCGCTTTAGTGCGCTCATCATTACCGGTCAGGGTGGTATCGATTTTCCATGTCCAGTAGAGTACGGGCGTTTTATTCAGATCAATGCTGACTTCCCGGAAAAGCCCTGAAGCGGAAGATTGGCTTTGAGCAAACAGTGCTGTTTTACCCTCTGTTTCTCTGAGCGTATAAGCCGTTTCGCCGGAAAAAACCTTGCGCTGCCAGCCGCTCAAATCGCCTTGCGAAAAACGAGCAATATCAATGCGGTTGTTCGCTGCCCATGCCGTCAACGGCAGCAGGCATATGACAATCCAGCTTAATTGTTTTTTCATGCACATGGTGACTGTTTCGTGTTGAGTGGAAGTCTGGCTGAAGATCAGAAGTCGATTTCAACGCCGAGCACATCGGCGCATCGATTAAACGCGATAAAAAGCTCCATGACGCCCAACGCCTCCAGCATTTCGGATTTTTCAACACCCAGATCAAACAATGCCTGAAGATCGGCATTTCCGATATCATGCCAATGCGTATTGGCCAGGCGGGCAAACTTCACCAGCGCCTTTTCCTGGCTGGTAAAATCATCGGGCAATACGCCGTGATGCATGGCCGCTATTGCAGGGTCGCTGACTTTTAAGCTGCGTAACGCGGCGCTATGTGCAGCGATGCAATATTTACAGCGATTATCATAAGAAATCAGCATCGCAACGGCTTCCTTGACTTTACGGCGCAACTTTCCCTGGAGCATTACAGCCTTGAATTTCCCCCAGTTTGCGGCGAGTAAAGCCGGATGCTCGGCATACGCTTTGAAAACGTTGGGCACGTGACCGCCAAAAGCTTTTTCTATTTCCAGCAGCACAGCGGCTGATGTACCGCTTGCAGCGTGATTAACTTCCTGTAGCATGCGATTGCTCCTCATTAAAACGTTCTAACTATTTATAAACTGGCTGCTTCCTGTTATTTGCATCATCAATTACTGCGCTGTTTGTCAATCAGTGCATTGGCGATTCGCTGCTTTGCTTCATCGGTCAATTGAAAATCAGGCATGTTTTCGTCATGGCGTGAGACTTTTCGCAGGAAATCCAGCTGCCGTGAAAAATTGGAACAGCTTCGGCATAAAAACAGATGCATTTTCAGTGAAAATTTCTCCCAGAAGGGCAATTCTTCATCCATGAGCCGTGATGCCAGTTGGCTGGCTTGTTTACAATTCAACATTTATTTTTTCCGTTATCTATCTATCCAGTGTATTTTTAAACAGCGAATCAATGCTAACCGGGCACGATGCAATAAAACCCATGCATTCGTCGTCGTAATCGAGAAATGCTTACATATCTCTTCGTTATTCATCTCGTGGACTTCCCGAGCAAGAAATATTTCCGCCTGCCTGGTCTTCAATCCGGATAAGCATCGCTGAAATATTGTCTGGAATTGTTGTTGTTGAAGCGCCGATTCGGGACTGGGGAATGATTCCGGTTTTTCAATCCAGCTGCCGCTGTTCCGAAAAAAATAATCCAGATTGTCTTCGTCATCCTGATCGACAAGATCGCCAATGGCCGTTACACGGCTCTGCCGCCGGAAATGATCGATAATCTTATGCTTGAGTATGCCGGTCAGCCATGTCCGGATGGTGGATTGACCCGAAAAAGTATTTTTTGCTGCAATAGCCGCGAACAGTGTTTCCTGAACCATATCCTCGGCAATATGCCTGTCTTTTACTTTCAGAAATGCATAGCTGTAAAGATAGTCACCATATTTATCCAGCCATGTTTGTACATTTAAATCGTCGTCCATTGATGCCTTCTCTCATGTATTTAATCCAGCGGGTGAATTGCGTGCGGAGCATGCTTGCTTCCATGCATATCCTGATCGAGCCCGCTGTCAGTCATGCGCAAAAATCTAGCCGGTTATGCCGTGCAAAATGCGAAGTTCCCGGATCATCTGCCGCTCATCGCCTTTCCAGATACCATGATTGCCGATATAGACGTCGGCCAGCGCCTGATGACCAACGACACGACGAATAAAGTTAATGATCGTATCGGTTACGCATTCCGGATTATCGGTCGCCGGAAAGTGACCGGCGCGTGGGACATAGCTGATCTGCACATCACTGGTGCCAAGCACATGCGCAAACCGTTGTGTCTGTGCGGCAGGCATCATGTTGTCGTATTCACCCCACATGATCAGTGTTGGCGCGGTGATATTCCGGTATTGCACGCCATTGGGATTGTGTTCGGAATGATAAGGCAGCAGCAGCGCGGGACTGAGTATGGCCGCCCGGTCTGAGAGCACGCGCAGATTATGCAACTTAAGCCGCAACGTGGTTGACCGGGCCACATCGGTAATGCCGTCATTCTGACCATTACGTTCATAATCGACATCGACATAAGGAAAAGTCAGATAACGCAGATTATATTGATTGTATTTCGCCGGATCGTAAACCATTGATTTGAGGATCTGAACCAGCGTCTGATCAAATGCCGCAAACAACATGGCGAATTGCGCATCGCCTTCAGGCGTATTGGGAATTTGGGCAGCTCTGCCGATAGCCTGAATTTCATTGACCGGATAACCGTCGAAAGCAATCGGATCAACCTGTATCAACGCTTCCAGACGCTCGTTATGCCGGGCGGCGTAGTGTGATGCAATGCCGCTGCCCCAGTCATCAGCGACAAAAATGAATTTCCGTCCGGGGTATTCGTGTTGCATCAGCTTTTCGATGTAATCGACATCGTTCACCCAATGCCAGCGATCATTTGGGGCTGGGTCGTTTTTACGGCCATAAAGACGAGGCTTAGAACTTTCACCCATACCGAGCATGTCGATGGATATCGTTTCGCAGAACCGTGAAATCTGTCCCTGCACCTCTTCCCATTGCGTGCGGTTAGTGGGTACGCCGTGCAAAAACAAAACCAGAGGACCCTTGTCACCCATTTTTGTCCAGGCGATTTCGAATTCATCTGTCCAGTGTGTCTCAGTGCTGTGCGGCCCGCCGATTTGCAGCAAGCCTTCCGTCGGCGCCTGATATTGAAAGGCGCCGTATTCCGGTATGCCCGGCGAACGGTAGATGTTTAGATCGGGTTTATTTCCTGCGGCCCGTATGGGTGAATGACTGAATACTTTGTAAAGACTTGAATCATTCAATGCACCGGGTTTTGAATTCATAAGGTTATCCTTCACGAGTTAATTATTTATACCGTATATTTTTTTCAAATATACATCATCTTTGATTATCAATATTACTCAATAATCATCTTTCTAATGTGATCGATGCTATAATAAATGTCAAGCAATTTATGAAAACGATTGCATGCGGTCTGATATCGTTTGGTTGCGGTACAATCCGCTCATTGGGGGAACATGGATGCGTAAAACTGAAAACTCAGCTGAATCGCTTTTAAACATCAAGCAGGCAGCAAAAATTCTGAATGCAAGTGAAATTTCTTTAAGACGCTGGACGGATGCCGGAAAACTGCCGTGTCTACGT
>JAGRFM010000131.1 GCA_020446045.1 Nitrosomonas sp. | reverse complement strand
GCATTTCTGCGCGAGCAGATTTTTGATGAATGTTTGTGAAAAGTACGTGGGGCATAGCCGTAGCTATGCTCAAACACTTTGAATAAATAGGCGCAAAAATCTGTCGCGCCCTTCGGGTTTGTTTTTCGAACAAAATTGTCGGCGTTTTTGTTCCTTGAATATGCCTTGGCATGTCCTGCGGAACAAAAACTTAATCCTTTTGCCCGAAAAGCAAACAGAATTGTTCATAACTCATGACGACACCCCCTAACATGATCATCGCCAGCGTCATGTTTTCCTGAAGAATAATTTGTTGATTATTTTTTCTTCGCTATAGTTGACGCCTTGAACGATCCATTTCTTCCACACATGCTTCTTTTGTTCCGTCACCAGCGCAACGAGAAATGAAGTCACAACCGTCAACGAGACGACAAGCATGAATAGCTCAAAACTCAGGGTTTCCGCATAAAAAATGGCGTAAAAGAACCAGAGCAAGGGCTGATGCAGGAGGTATAACGAAAAAGTTGACCCCGCAAACATTCTGATCGGCTTTTCCACCGCATTGAACAGATTCACGTAATTTTCACAAATACGCCTGACCGCCACAAAATGTGCGGCAATAACCAGTCCCAAATAATAATCGGTGATAAAGTAGCGGCTGAATGCAAATTCATGATGCCTTTCCGGGCCCACGATGTCTTTCAGCAGATTCGAACCCCACGCGCCGATACTGTATGTCGCATAACAATAAACCCCGTAAAGCGAGAAACAGAACAAAATCCACGCAAACGCAATCGAAATATTTTTCCAGTATGCGGATTGATAAACATAGACTCCCAGCCACCACACCGGCATCAACAAAATGATTTTGGGTCCCAAAAACAGGCAGATGACACCAAAAAACAGCCAGCGTTTAAGTCCTGTGACAAATGTCAGAATGGCAAACGCAAAATAGTACCAAACCTCATAATTCAGGCTCCAGTACGGCACATTGGAAAAAAGCTGCGTGGAAAACCACCATAGCTCGTTGGTAAACAACAGGCTGGAAATGACCCGAATCCCGGCATAATCCCAGGCCTTGTATCCTTCGGCATAGGCATTGCTGTTGAGGGTATAACCGGAAAAATCCACCAACGCCGTAATGATAATCGCCGGAATGGCCACGGAATAAATACGCGCCGCCCTGGAGATCGCATAACTCTTAAACGTTTTTTCTTTCGTATCGGTAACATAAGCGATGACGAAACCCGATAACACGAAAAAAACGATAACCGCTTCATGACCATAGCTTGAAATAGCCAGGTTAAATTCATACAGCGGTCTCGCATGCCACAACAAAACGACAAATGCGGCGGAAAACCGGATGAAATCAAGATAAATAGAAAATGACCGGGGCATGGATTAAGATTCCGTAATCGCTCAAATATACAATCGCATCGTTTAATCTTACAAAAATTACCTTTTGTCTAAAAGGTATTCAATTTGTGTTTTGCCAGTAATAGGAAATCATAAAACTGCTATTCTGCATACAGAATCAGTCTTAATAACTACAATGAAAAGTTTATATGAATTCCGCAACACAGATAATAATAGATAACTTCATAAAATCAATACTCCTTCAACACGAAATTCAGCAAAAAATCACAATTCTGTTTTTTTAAATGGCAGACATCGCCTACAATATACGCTTTTTGGCTTTCTAGTCTTTTTTCGAGTATGAATTTATCGCTGATCGCGTTAACGCCGTTTGCGGGCGCTGCTTTTGTTGCCGCCATATCGCGCCTGGGGCGCTTGCATGCCGCCTGGGGCTCCGGCCTGGTTGCGGCCATAGCGCTGGGCATCGTGTACCCGCATATTGCAACGGTATTTTCTGGCGATGTCATTGTACAAAGCGTTTCATGGATACCGTTACTGGGAATGGATTTCGCTTTCCGCCTCGATGGTCTGGGTCTGTTATTCGTACTGCTGATCCTTTGCATTGGCCTGCTGATCATTCTTTATGCAAGGTATTACTTGTCGGAACGGGACGACATGGGGCGCTTTTATGCGTATCTGCTCATGTTCATGGGTTCCATGCTCGGCATCGCCACATCCGAAAACATTATCCAGCTGTTGATTTTCTGGGAACTGACTAGCCTGTCGTCGTTTCTGTTGATCAGCTACTGGCAGACGCGCCATGAATCGCGGATGGGTGCGCGTATGGCTCTGGCCGTTACCGGCGGTGGCGGATTGGCGCTGCTCGGTGGATTCCTGCTGCTCGGAGAAATCGTCGGCAGCTACAACCTGAGCGATACCCTCGCGTCCGGCGATTTGATCCGCTCGCATGAGCTATACCTGCCAATGCTGATTCTGGTGTTGCTCGGCGCATTCACCAAATCCGCACAGTTCCCGTTTCATTTCTGGCTGCCGAACGCGATGGCGGCACCCACGCCGGTTTCTGCGTATCTGCATTCGGCTACCATGGTCAAAGCCGGTGTTTTTCTGCTGGCGCGTCTGTTTCCGGCTTTGTCAGGTACTTCGGCATGGTTCTGGCTGGTCTGCTTTACCGGTCTTGTAACGCTGGTCGTTGCCGCGTATATCGCCATGTTCAAACATGATTTAAAAGGATTGCTGGCCTACTCGACGATCAGCCACCTGGGTCTGATTACGTTACTGTTTGGTATCGGCACACCGATGGCAGCGCTGGCGGGCGTATTTCATATTATCAATCACGCGATATTCAAGGCTTCGTTGTTCATGGCAGCAGGCATTATCCATCATGAAACCGGTACACGCGATATGCGCATACTTAGAGGCTTGCGTAAATACATGCCGCATACTGCGCTGCTGGCCATGGTCGCGGCGGCGTCGATGGCGGGTGTGCCGCTGTTCAACGGTTTCCTATCCAAGGAAATGTTTTTCGCGGAAACGCTTTTTATTGCCAATCAGCCGTGGGGCTGGCTGCTGCCGGCAGCAGCAACGCTGGCCGGTATTTTCGCGGTCGCCTACTCATTACGATTTATTCACAACGTCTTTTTTAGCGGTGAGCCGGTTGATTTACCCAAGCAACCACATGAACCACCGCGCTGGATGAAGGTTCCGGTTGAGATTCTGGTCGCCTTGTGCCTGCTCGTCGGCATGCTGCCCGCATGGACGGTTGAACCGATATTGGCCATCTCTGCCGCCAGCGTATTACAAGGGCCGGTTCCCGAACATGACCTGGCGATATGGCATGGATTCAACACGGCTTTCTTCATGAGCCTTACCGCATTGATCGGCGGCGTGCTGATCTACATGGCACGCAGACCGTTGTTCGCCATGCAGGAAAAACTGGAACATCTATTTGATTTCAGGTCGCTCTATGAATTTTTGCTGGAAAAGCTTTTTGCATTATCCAATGCAATAACACGCTTGCTGGATACGCATTCACTGCAACGCATGGTATTCGTATTCATGCTGTTCATCATTGCACTGGCTGCATCGGGAATGACGGCAACCGATAACGACCTGACCGGCAACCGCCAAACGCTTCCCGTAGATGGCGTCAGCATGCTTGTTACGCTGGTGATTGTGATTGCCGCCATTGCGACCGTTGTCCTTCACCGTCAACGGCTTGTTGCGCTGATCATGCTCGGTACCGTTGGTCTGGGTGTTTCGCTGGTTTTTGTGAAGTTTTCAGCGCCGGATCTGGCATTAACGCAACTCTCCGTTGAAGTGGTCACCATTGTATTGATGCTGCTGGCACTCTACTTCCTGCCCCAGCAATCACCGAATGAATCCGGCAAATGGTTGCGTAGCCGTGATGCTGTTATCGCTGCAACCGCCGGGGGTGGCGTGGCGCTACTGGTGTGGGCGGTATTGACCCGGCCTTATGACACCATCGCGGAATATTTTCTCGAAAACAGCTTACCCGGTGGAGGCGGAACCAATGTCGTCAACGTCATCCTGGTCGATTTCCGGGGTTATGATACGCTTGGCGAAATAACCGTTCTGGCATTGGCCGGACTGGGTATTTACGCCATGCTGGAGCACCTGAAACTGGCCGGCTCCAGTCATGACGGCGAAGGCCGTGCCTGGGATACGGATATGCATCCGACAATCATGGCTTCATTCGCCCGCCTGCTACTGCCGCTGGCACTGCTGGTATCCATGTACATTCTGCTGCGCGGTCACAATTTGCCGGGCGGCGGTTTCATCGCCGGCCTGATTACCGCTGTCGCGCTGGTGATGCAATATCTGGCCAACGGCGTTGTCTGGACGCAGGAGCGCTTAACATTTAATATGCAGGCCGTGATCGGCCTGGGCCTGCTGATTGCCACTGTCACCGGTCTGGCCAGCTGGGTTTTCGGTTATCCGTTCCTGACTTCCACATTCAGCCATATCCACTGGCCGGTTATCGGCGAATTTGAACTGGCTTCGGCGATGTCATTCGACCTGGGTGTTTATCTGGTTGTCGTTGGCGCTACATTATTGATTTTAGTCTTTCTGGGGCTGGTACATCATCAAAGCCACCAGATGAAACCCAGAAAACGGATACGCTAATGGAATTATTGATTTCACTCATAATAGGCGTGTTGACAGCCTCCGGTGTTTACCTGTCGCTACGCGGCAGAACGTTTCCTGTGGTACTGGGCTTGACGCTTCTGTCTTACGCAGTCAATCTTTTTTTACTGGTCATGGGCCGCCTGACGATCGGCACGCCACCGATCATCACCGAAACGGCAACCCGCTATGCCGACCCACTGCCCCAGGCGCTGGTTCTGACCGCTATTGTCATCAGCTTCGGCATGACCGCATTTGTCATTGTTCTCTCGATGAAAGCTTTTCTGGAAATGGGTAACGATCAGGTAGACGGGAAACACAAGCCATGATGAATCACATTGCTATTTTTCCGGTTATTCTGCCGCTGCTGACCGGCATTGTGCTGTTGCTGCTGCCCGGACAGCAATGGGTATTTAAACGCTGCATCAGTCTCATCGCCGTCTTTTTACAAATCATCATGGCCATAATGCTGATTGGCATGGTAAATCAAGGCGAGATTCTGGCTTATGCACTGGGTAACTGGTCGCCACCGTTCGGCATCGTTCTGGTTGCTGACCGACTGGCGGCCTGGATGCTCATCATCACGGCGCTGGTTGCCTTTTGTGCACTGGTGTACGCCGTTCAAGGCACGGACAAGGCGGGCGCTCATTTTCATACACTGTTTCAGTTACAGTTATTTGGTTTGAACGGTGCTTTCTTGACCGGGGATTTATTCAATTTGTTTGTATTTTTTGAAATCCTGCTGCTGGCGTCCTACAGCCTGTTACTGCACGGTGGCGGACGATTGAAAACCAAAGCCGGTTTGCACTTCGTCGTGATTAACCTGGTCGGGTCAACACTGTTTCTATTTGCCGTGGGCACGCTGTATGGTTTGCTCGGAACGTTGAATATGGCCGATTTGGCGGTAAAAGTCGCCAACATGCCTGAACATGACGCCACGCTGATCAGGATTGCCGGTTTGCTGTTGTTCGCGGTATTTGCGTTAAAAGCGGCTTTGCTGCCGCTTTACCTATGGTTGCCGGCAGCCTATGCACACACCACGGCAACCGTCGCCGCCTTGTTCGCGATTATGACCAAGGTCGGCGCATACAGTATTTTGCGCGTGTATACACTGATTTTTGGTGCTCAAGCAGGTTCCGCTGCGAATTTGATCGAAGCCTGGCTGTTGCCCATGGCTTTATTGACCCTGATCGTTGGCGTTTTAGGTGCTGTAGCAAGTTCCCGCCTGCGTCAGCAAATCGCTTATCTTGTCATTGCGTCTATCGGCACCCTGCTGACAGCCATCGGAATCAACACCGAAGCCGGAATTACAGCAGGCCTGTATTATTTACCGCACTCTACCTTTGCGGCAGCCGCATTCTTTCTGCTGGCCGATTGTATCGCCAACCGGCGCAACGTCATGGACGACCAGTTTGAGCCCGGCCCCACCATTCAGCAACAACGATTACTGGGCATTTCGTTTTTTATCTTGGCCATCTTGATTGCCGGTATGCCGCCATTATCCGGCTTTATCGGCAAATTTATGATTCTGAATGCTGCACTATCGCACCCCGCTTTACCGTGGATTATGGGCGTTATGCTGATCACCAGCCTGCTTACCTTGATTGCGCTGGCACGTGGTGGAAGTATGCTGTTCTATCGTGCGCAGGCACCGCACATTTGCAGCATCGATCCTGAAGCTGACAAACTACGCAGCCTGTCCTCCGTTGTCAAAGAACTGGCGCCGGTCGCCACGCTGCTTACACTCAGTATGGCGCTGGTACTATGTGCCGGTTCGGCTACTGAATTTACCTCTGCGATTGCAAAACAATTACTGCAACCGGAAATGTATATACAATCTGTGTTGAACATGGAGGTTAAACAGTAATGACGCGTTTACTACCCCATCCCATTCTGACACCGGTTCTCACCGTCATCTGGCTGCTGTTGAACAACAGTATCGATGCCGGACACATTGTACTGGGATTAATTCTGGGCTGGGCAATACCGGTTCTGACAATCCATTTCTGGCCGGAAACCGTAATCATTCGAAAACCACTGATGTTGATAAAATACACCATTGTCTTGCTGTTTGATATCATCATGGCCAATTTCACCGTTGCACGGCTTATTCTAGGCAACCCGGACAGATTACAACCGGTTTTCGTCAAGCTGCCGCTCGATTTGAATTCCGATTTGGCCATCAGCCTGCTGGCCAACAGCATCACGTTGACACCCGGTACGCTTTCTGCGCAGCTTTCAGAGGATTGCAGTTACCTTCTGGTTCACGCCCTGAACGAAACCGATCCCAAATCGCTGATCGCCACGATCAAACAACGGTATGAACACCCATTGAAGGAGATTTTTGAGTCATGCTAGCCATCAGCATTCAAATTGCACTCACATTGGTTACTGCCGCAGTTGTCATGAGTTTCTGGCGTTTGTTGCGCGGCCCGGATACGCCAGATCGCATTCTGGCGCTGGATACGCTTTATGTGAATACTATCGCGTTATTGGTTTTGTTTGGTATTTATTTAGGTAGTGCACTGTTTTTTGAAGCAGCGTTGCTCATTGCGCTGATGGGCTTTATCGGCACCGTTGCGCTGTGCAAGTATTTACTGCGCGGCGATATTATCGAGTAGGCTTATGCTGGAATATTTTTTATCTTTTCTGATTCTGACAGGTGCGATATTCACTTTTATCGGCTCTTTAGGACTCTTACGGCTCAAAGACCTGTTCACCCGCCTGCACGGACCGACCAAAGCGACGACACTTGGTGTCGGTTGCCTGCTGATTGCTTCGGCTGTCTACTTCAGCACCTACACAGAAGCCATCAGCCTGCATGAAATACTAATTACCCTGTTTCTATTCATAACTGCACCCATCAGCGCACATCTGCTGGCAAAAGCTGCGTTGCATTTGGACCTTCAATCCATCGCCAAAATTCCGGAAAATGATGAAGTCGAAGAATCGGGAACAGATGCAGCAATAATTGATGATATAAAAGATTCTGTGAAAGAATCCAATCCAGCCAGCATTAACGATACGCCAGTCCCCCTTGACGAGACGGATCTACAGAAAAAGCCTTAGTTCGTTACAATAATTGTTGCTCACATTAAGGAACATAATGCGTTTGGTTAACCCGTTTTGCCAAATGCTATAGCGCATTATCTCGCAACCCAGGATAAAGCCGATCGATATCATTTACGGAATGTTTCTGGTTAGGCGGTGAATAAATACTATAGCTTGAAAGTTCGGTCGGCGTGATATAGCCCATGATAATTTCCAGTTCCGAAAGACGAATACCCTGCCTCACCAGATAGATCATATACGTTTGCCGCAACATATCGGCCGTTATTTCAACCGCATCAGAAAACCCGGCATCACTCACAGCGCATGCAAGCAGGGCATTCAGATCTTCCACAGATAACGGTTCTCCGGATGGATTGGTTAACAGGTTGGCCGCATTTGCAAACAGAGATTTCAATACCGTATTGAGTGGTATCGTTCGGGGAGATGTGCCACCGATGATTAATTGCCCATTTTCGAAATCGATATCTTCATTGCTAATGGCTGTAATTTCATCGAGCGTAAGACCGCTTAACAACAATGCGATCAGTAATTTTTCCTTGTTGCCGGCACTACGGAACAATGTATTAATTTGCTCGACCGTCAATTCCTGGTGCACACGATTCTGTAAAGCAGGATTCTGATGCGGTAATGCATTCATGGACTGTAACGCATTTGGAGATGTACGGGACAGCAATCCCTGTTCATAGGCAGGAATACCAGATAATACTTCTGCCGGTTCAGATTGTTCCTTGCGCGTCAAAAACTCAATCAGCCACACACAAAACAAACTGAAAATGATAGAACCCGCCAGTGCAATCAAAGTATCGAGCCAGTAATTGGGTCCGATGGGCGCACCGGGAACAAAAGCGCGCTCGACTACATCCACCTGAGGATATTTCCCGGAATATCTGGTTTCAACCTGAGCAAGCCTTTCCTGTGTCTCACGATAGAGCAATTCCAATCCTTCCAGATCATTACGCAATGCTTCGTGCTCCATAAACCGGGCTGAAAATTCGGTTGCTTTTTCTTTATGTTCATCAAGCTGCTGACGTATTTCACGTGCTGCTTGTTGTGCTGCGGCGTATTCCTGCTCGGCATCGGATTGAACAATCGTCTGTCCGCTTTGCCGCATACGCCTGATCTCTTCCTCCAGCGAGGCGAGCTGTTCCGGTATGACTTTTAACGTTGGCGACAAGTTGAGATATTCCTGAGTATAGCGACGGTCAAGATCAGCCACTTCCTCACGCAATTCCTGCGCCCGGCTCTCGAGCTGGCTCAGTGTACGCGTATCTTCCTGTGGGACTACAGCTTGTCCGCGTGCAATCGCTTTATTGATCGAATCCAGCCGCGCTTTTGCCTTGACTTCCTCTTCACTGGCCAGATTAAGCGAATCATTCAGTCCTTTCAGACGCGCAAGCGCGTCGTTTTCTTCCCGTTCCAACGATGAAATATCACTATTTCGCCTGAACTGATCCAACTCCACCCGTTTGGCACTGATTTGGGCCGACAATGCGGCAAGTTCGGTATGCAGGATTTGTGTGGTATCGCCCAATAAACGAGATACTTCATTTGTCCGGGCATCCAGATACACGTCAATCCAGGTATTGATGAGGGCTGGCAATACTGCCGGGTCAGGGCCTTCAGCAACCATTTCAACCAGATTAGTTTCTGCAACGGGTTGAACATCAAGCATTTGACGAATATCGCCCGGACTAAGATCGATGGAAACACCATGGTTATGGCCTGATTTCAATCTTCCGGATGTCTCCGCCAGTAATTCCGATCCCAGTAGAATCTGTTTCTGAATGGCAACATGTTGAATATCTGCATCATTACTGGGGACATCAATAGCCGTTTTAGCGACTGTTAATAACGTAGCATAACTCAGATAAATTGCCGGGCGGGTAAAAACGTAACTCAATGCAATCGAAGCACACACGAGAAACACAACGACAAAAATAATAAAACGTCGTGTTTTATACCAGCGTTTCGGTTCATGAACAGGCGGCATCCATTGTGTGTTGACAACTGAAATGATTTCCCGAAGTGATTGATTTTTCATAATCGGCCAAATATATACGTCTTCTTTATTTTTCAGCATCCAAAGTACATAATTACTATTCTAAAACAATTGGCTTATTTCATCCATGACGGCATTATATGTGAAGAAAAATGCCGCTTATGTTTTTTTTCTTGATATAAGGAAGACATAAACAATCGGAAATAGATTGTTTTCTGGATTTAATCTGCTATTTACAAGAAAGATATGGCACTATACTTCACAATTACCTTTTATCATGTCGAGTAGCGAAACTATTTTTTTACAACCCCAATACTATTGCAAACGTAATGAGTAAATTTAAAGATTCTTCTCCATCCGCAATAGCACGAGAAGCTTTGCAACGGTTGGCATCATCGAAAATACCTCCAACACCTGACAATTATCACAGAATATATGACCAAATTGCCGGTCATAGCAGTAATCGATTATGCACCAGCGCACAAGAATTACTTGCCGAACTTGCATCCGAAATTCCGCGTTCAACCCCTGACTTGGTCAGTTTCTCCAATGCACTAGAGCAAGCGAATCAGGAAAAAAATTGGGAAAAATATAAATTGGCATTGTTGAACCAAATTAACACTGCCCAGACATCCACTGTGTCCGCAACGCAACAACAAAAGCCAGGTAATAATACGATTACATGGCATAAAACTATTGAACAACTACTGAAGCAATTGGATACCAATCATGGCAAAATGACCATGGCCAAAAAAAGGGACGGCGTGCATCGTGTGTTAACCCGATTTCCCAATGATTCCAATCAACTGAAAAACAAAATAAATGCTCTGATTGAATCGTGGAAAATTTTGGCAACCGATGCGGATGAAATAATTGAAACAGCAGAACAACATCATCCTGAACAATCCACTTTATCCACCGACCCCGGCACACTAAAAACAGAAACCGGCGCCGTATCTTTACCGCAAAATCAAACCGCGACCGAACAATTCACAAACCAGTTGCCGCAATTATTGGCACAAATTCTGAATCACATCGCAACTATTCCTCTTGCTGATACTGAATTTGCCAAAGAAACTTCCCAAATGGCCCAGAAAATCGTTCGGGTTAAGAATAAAACGGAAATGGAAGAATTTGCTTCAGATTATGCGGGATACCTGGAAAAATTCGAATTTAATATTGAAGATAGCGCGAAACTGCAGCGTGGCCTGCTAAGACTGCTCAATAAACTGATCGATAGTGCCCGAGAAGTACTCACTGAAGATGAATGGATCAAAAAACAATACACGGAACTGCATGAAACGATTTCCCAGCCCTTGAGTCAACGCTCAGTTGCGCAGGCTGACAGTCAGTTGGAAGAGATTTCACAAAAACAGAATGTTATCAGACGCGGTTTAAGCGATGCGCGCGAAACATTGAAAAAAATGGTGACCTGTCTTATCAGCAACATCGAAGAATTATCCGATGAAACGGGTGAATTTCATGACAAAATTGAAAACTATACCAATCAAATCAGTCAAACGGACGATCTGGATGCACTGAATCATTTGCTCGTTGATCTTGTGAATGAAACCCGGAAAATGCAAGAGAGCACACAACATTACCGTGCCGAATTTGTTTCAGCACGCGCCGAAGTGCAGGCAGCACAGGAGAAAATCAATACGCTTGAATCCGAATTACAGCAAATGAATGAAAAAGTTCACGAAGATCACTTGACAGGCGTACTCAACCGCCGCGGACTGGATCTGGCTTTCGAAAAAGAGATTTCACGAGCAAAACGGCAAAAACAGCCGCTGTGTTATGCCCTGATTGATATCGACAACTTTAAAAAACTCAACGATACTCACGGCCACAAGGTCGGTGACGATGCGCTTGTCTATCTGGTTGATTCAATTAAAACTACAACTCGAATTGATGATATTGTAGCCCGCTATGGCGGTGAAGAATTTGTGGTGTTATTGCCTAATACAAAAATGCCTGATGCTGTCGAAATTTTATCCCGTGTCAGACGCAATCTGACTAAGCAGTTCTTTCTTCATGAAAACAAGCGATTGCTGATTACTTTCAGTGCCGGGGTAGCTAAATATACCGATGATGAAACTCAGGAAGCCATCTTTAAACGTGCTGACGAAGCATTATACCGTGCCAAAAAGAACGGCAAGAACCTGATACTCGAGGCGGTTTGAGATCAATTAAAATTGAAAAAATTACGGCGGCATGTTTCAAGAAAATCCTGCCGTAATTCAAGTTGATAGTGTCATAGTAACAGTTTGTGATTCACGCATCATGCTTAACGATGGCCTCGATGGCCTCGATGCCCTCCATGTCCGCCTCTATGTTTTCCACCAAAATGGCTGTGTCCGCCACGATAATTCCCCCGGCCGATATGCCCACGGACACCCTGCGAATGTCTGTGTCCGCCGTAAGAAGGCCTGTAACCGCTATGCCGATGTCCGCCAAAATAGAGATTGCTGCGGATAGCCGGGCGGTAACCGTAACCATAGCCTGTTCTGCCGTAATAGCCTGATCCACCGTAATAGCCTCCGCTGCTGTAGCCGGCACTGCCATAATAGGGCGTAGCAACACAGCCACCAAGAAAAAGCGTTGCAATAACACCTACAAGCGTAACAATTTTTTTTGTATTCATCTCAGTTCTCCAGATCATGTCTTTTTAATGTTGACTGGATTGTAAGACGGTAAAAATGAATCACAGCTGAACATAAATAATTGCAACAAACAAAACCATTAATTTTTCCCCATGGTATTAATAAAGGCGTTGGCCTCGTCAATCGAATTCTCCATGGAAGCAATCAACGCTGAAACATCGGATTCGATGTTGCCCAACTCGCCCTTCAAGGATGTTATCGCCTGTGCATTCAGATTATGTTTCAGAAACATGACCTGGTCTCTGAAAACAGTAAGTATCGGTGCAATTCTGGCTTCAGCATTTTTCATTGACGCGATCAACTGACGGTAATGTTGTTTTGTAACATTCAGTTTATTCTGACTGCTGCGCTTAAAATTGGCGTTGCTGTACTGGGTGATTTCCTGTTCCCATTCAGTAAATAACGCCTGCGACACATCTTCAATATCCTCGATACGGCTTCTGACTTCTTCCGCCTTACTCACGCTGGCTTCATATTCATCATTGAGTTTGGTATAAACCGCTTCCAGGTCGCCACCACTGAAATTGGTCGCCGCTTTGAACTGTTGCAGCGCCGACTTGAATTGTTCTTTGGTTTCTTCCTGTGTATCACGTGCTTTTTCTACACGATGCACCATCACATCCCTTTTCGGAATACCGATTTTTTCCAACCCTTCATAATAAATGGTCGAACATGCACTCAACATCATCAGCACTATTGATGCAATGATAAAAATCGTTTTGTTCATGGCTCTCACTCCATTATTTTAGAATTAACAAACTACTCGTATTAAATTGTTCAATCAATGCGATGAACTGCGGCGCGATAACAGATGCCACAGCGCTTTTAATCCCCAGACTATCGGAAAACGTCTTGAAAACGGTGTGATTTCAATTCGGGTTCCCGTATGCCGTTCTATTTTCCAGGCGGCATATTCCAGACAATCTCTGAATGTAATCGATGCTTTGGTCAAGCGCAAAATGGATAAAATCAATCCTTGCCACCGTCGCATACGCCAGTGCCATAATGCTTGCCGATGTGTTCTGGAATGATTCTGACATAAATAGGTATCATTGTCAGGTTGCCTGGTAAAAATTTCAGTGAGCGCTGGGTATGCCGCATGTAACAGTTGCTCAAAATCATCATGATTATATTCAGCCAGATGCCGAGCGCGTGTTTCACTCTCCGGCCTCAGCTCTGCCGCATAGGTAAACATCAAACAGCGCGTCCAGATATCATCAACTGTCAATACAGCGTCCTTCAGCGCCCTTCCACCCGATGATAAAAATGTTATTGCCGCATAGGCCAGCGCATGATAGACACGTTTACGGCATGTGTCATTGCGTGCATACAGCAATCGGGAAGGTTGCGCAAAGCGCGCCCAGATATACGAATGAAACCAGTAACGTGAGCCTTTTTCAAAATCCGACGTGGAAATCACCGCATATTTGGCACGCAACGTCCTGCCTTGATACGGCACTTCAATATAAAACACATTAGGCGCCAGCCAGGCATTCAGAACACCCAGATAGCGCTTGTCATAGGCTTTTTCATAATCATCCACCAACACATACAAATCGGCGATGCCCTCATCCATTTCGACGGTACGCAAACAAGAACCATATAGAATCACAGCGTCGGCAGCCATTTTATACTGCTCCAACAAGGCTTCGACCAGAATCGAGAAATCCGGAGATACGCTACGCGTACTCTGCTCCGCTACAATGGCAAGCAGTGCTTCTGGCGGTGATTCGGTCGATTCTGATGCAGCAGAAGTCATTTTTTTAGATTAAAGCACTAGAAATGAAACCGGTTGCGTTGCGCTGATGCGTAAAGGCTCATTGATCCCGACTGAACGATATAATTCGCCATCAACGATATATTCATCATTCAGCTGCAGCGTCAACTCAATCGTATTATGGCTATGATAACCGTCTTGTGTTTTGAGAACATGACCTCGCCCGGATAACAGCGGCCACAGTGAGCGCCACAATTTGTTTCGTTGCTGGTCGACCCAGGTGACATGCAGCGGTGCATTTTCGGTTCCCCAATAGGGACGTATATTGAGCAACAAGCAATCCAAAGCACTCACCAGCGCAAAAAGAAAAGTACCCTGTATCGTTTCTCCATTGTCCCGGGTTATTGTCATCGTTACCGGCCCCCATTCACTTTTACTGCGGCCCAAGATCATGCCCGCCAGCGATCGCATCATAATCAGAAACGTAAAAATGCCGCCCGTAATACCGATTTGCTTGACGCTGCTGCGCGAAAATTTAACGCCACGTGCAACCAGGCCAACAGCGAAAAACATGCCATAAATGGTATCCTGCCCATTTTGTTCGATACATAAAACCGGTCTTTGCACCAGCTCGGGATCTGTACCATCGGTTCTTTGCAGGTAACTGGTCAGTCGTTGCAGAATTTTTTCAGGTTTTCCGCGCATACCCAGATCAAGCGGTGTCATATTGGTGGTGCCGCCCGGTATAATCATCAAGATCGGCCATTCCGATTCCGGTAATGTGGCGAATAAATGGCTGAGAATGGCATGCGATGTTCCGTCGCCCGCAATGATCACCAGCAAATCAACCCCTGATTGCACCAGTTTATCCACCGCATTGATAAAACCCGGTGCGTCACTGGCTTCAATAACCGTACCGTTAGGAATGCGATCTACTGCTTGAAAAATGGCTTCCTTGCGCTTTTTCACCTGCCCGCTCAACGGATTCAGCAACAGACCAATCCTGGCCGAACCTGATTTTAATTGATCAATTCTGGATACAGTATCCATGAATCAATTAACAGCAATGGTTTTTATCATTTTGCAAAGATACACGTCAGATCCGTTTCGGATCGATCGGTGCCCGGGTAAACAGTTTTACCGCCAGTATGTCACGGTCACGCGCCGGATCAATATCCTGCAACCAGGAACGCAAGCGTCCTTCTTTGCGCCATATCTGCCACCCAGCCAAGAGACGGCCGGTTAAAATCGCTGTGGAAATCAAATGCCACGCAACGACCAGCAACAGACCCAGATCCGGTCGTTCGATATACCACCCAATTGTCAGTAAAACCAGATTCGGATTACGTCGCGCGGTTATCAGGCGATTGAACGAATCAAATTTGCGCCAGATGAACATGTCAAATTTTGACAGCCACAACTGAAACGTCCCTTCGCACAAACGCCCCCCGATATAGCCAAAAAACATCGCCCAAATCAGTAAATCCAGATTATCAATAGGTGTCAGCGTACCGGCTAAACCGATACCCCAGGCCATATACCAAAGCGGCGGATGAATAATGTCGAGACCATGATCCAGCACATCGCCAAAACGGCTCGAAGTAACCGTAACGCGCGCGAGCTTTCCATCCACGGTATCCAGAAAGGTCATGAACCACCCCATGACAAGCCCGACACCAAAATAACCATACCAAAATGCAACACCGGCAAGTACCGCAAACAATACACTCAACCAAGTAACATGATTGGGTTTCCAGCCATAGCGGACGCACAAATGCGTGCACCAGAAAGCCGGGAACGGCCAGATCCATTTGGTTACCAGATCGGTAACACCTTTATACGATCCTGAGAATAATTCTTTCTCCAGCAGTTTGTGATTTTTCTCTGTAATACGCAGGATATACGGCGGATCCTTTTTCTTGAGATTCTGCTGAAAATCAATCTTAAGATCATCAAGTGTGTAACGAGGAAGCGCAGTTATCAAAATATTATCTTTATTCTGCCGCTCAAATAACTGCAGAAAACGCGATCCCTGATCGCGTGAAACCCGCATGGCAGCCAATTGATTGTCATGACTGTATAATGCCATTTGATTTTTGATTGACAGTAAAGCGTTCAGCACACGAATGTCAAACAAATAATCGGCATTCACTATCAATAACGAGGCGTTTTCAGGCAGGTTGTCAATCTTTTCAACCAATCGGGCGTTTTCAATGGACATGATCATGCGCTGTAAACGCTCACGTCCGGTCAATCCCCATATTTTGACTTCACTTTTACCCGTGAGATAAATATAGGTCAGCTTTAGCATATGTTTTCGATCCAATGGAAGGTTATTTTTTATTTTAAGTAATGCTTATGAAGCATACGAAGCGTTTGATACATGCTACTACAAGTTGGAAGGTTTAAAAAACTCTTCTCAACCATAAAATGGCCAGCAGGATAAGCACCATGCTCGGCACGAGCGCAACAAAAGCGGGATCCAGTCGTAATAACAAACCTGCATTGGCAAGAATCTGATCCAGCAAGTAAACCGCTACGCCAATCAAGGTTGCCAGGACAAGCTTGTTGCCCAAACCAATACGAATCGAACCGAAAACAAACGGAATCGAAAGCAACAACATGGCTATGGTCAACAATGCACTGCCTGCTTTCCTCCATAAGGCAAGCGCATAGGAATCGGCATCCTGACCGGTATTGCGCAAGAAATCAACATGGCGCACCAGTTCGTAAGGTGAAAGACTTTCCGGCGGCTTGGTCAGTGTCGCAATATCTTCAGGATCGAGAAACGAATCCCAGGTGAGTCTCCGGGCATGAACCGCCTTGATATCATTTTTGGAAAATTTACGGATGACAACATCACGCAATACCCAGGGCTCGTTACTGCGAACATCGGCAAATTGCGCATGGATATGCGCCAACAAAAAGCCTGAACTGCCCAAATGTAATATTTCAACATCTACAGCCTCCTTGGCATGCAACATACGCCCGATACGAAGTATATTTTGATCATTTCGGGTCCAGATACCCAGCCCCTTACCCAATTCAGCTGTTTGATTCAGTGCTACTGCCCGGTTTGAAATTGCTTTTTGTTGAAGCTGCGGGGCAATAAATTGCTCCAACCCCGCGATCAACACAATCAGCATTATCCCTACACCAAGCGGTGCAAGGCTAATTTGAACGGGCGATAATCCGGCGGTTCGCATCGCGATCAATTCGGAATTTACAGCTAGTGAGCCCAGCGCAGCAACCGTACCCAGCAATGCGATAAACGGTGCAATCTGTATAAAACGGCGCGGCAATAGCATGGCGGTATACAAAAAGGCATCAACAGTCCGATAGGTTCCCTTGCCAACATCATCAAGCTGCTCAAGCAGATCGAAGAAACTGAACAACGGCAAAAGCACGGCAGTTGCAATTAAAAGACCCGCCGCTACCTGTATCGCGATATAACGATAAATGATCATTAGCGGAACGATAGTAATTTATGTCCGGGCTTTAACGCATACAACACCAGCAGAATAAACATGGCCGCATATAGCCACCAGACACCTATCGTTGTATTCACAACTCCCTGCTCAACCCAGTTCTTTGCCAGACCACTCAGATTGTAATAAACAGCAAACACGGTCGCGGCAAGTAAGTAGGTGCGCGTTGCTTTATCCTGCCTGGGTGTGGATTGAATAAAAGCCACCGCTATCAACGCCAGAAGTATGGTTGCAACCGGACGGGAAATTCGCCATTGCAATTCCGCCAATTCCCACGGATCCTCGGATTCCCACAGTGTTCTGGTTGGCGCTGCTTTCCGGCGATAACGCAAAGCCAGTTCGCTGTCAGTAAAATAAGTCAACTGATCGAATTGAATCATATCGTCTTTGAAAGCTTCATGTGACAGTTGATACAAATAACCTTTGGTTAACACAATAGCCGGACGCTCTTCACGGGTAGGCTGTACCTGCAAGGCTTCCTTGGCGAAGATAATCTCGCTCGCTTCGGACGTCTTGATATAGTGAAATATGTTGCTCATTTTCTTATTGGCTTCATCCTTGTCTTGAACATAGACAACCCGCCCGCTTCGTTCACTGCCGTAAAAACGTCCTGCCTGGAAACGATTGGTATTCAATTCCGCCTCGGCCTGCGCATCCAAAATATAATTCTCGGCATACGCCCAAGGCCGCACGTAAGACGATAACATACCACTGATGATTGCAACGGGTATCGTCATCATTAACACGATAAATACAATACGTTTTCCACTAATACCCGAAGCATATAAGATATTTATTTCCTGATCTTTGTTCAACCGGCCCAAACCACTGATAATTGCAATATACAACGCGACAGGAATCAGTACTTCCAGCGCTATCAGTGTCTTTAACATGACCAGTTTGAAAAGCGCAGCCAGTCCCAATGTTTCAGTAACGGCGCCGGCCAGAAAACGTGCGCTGCTAAAACTGGCGAACAACCCCACCAGTATCAGTATCACAACGATAAACGGCATAGTTAATTCGCGCGTAATATAGCGTTCTATCGTTCGCATGAAACCAGCCTGTCAAATAGTTGAAATAAATAATACATGGGACAAATTCAGATCATAACAAAATCTTGTCAAACGATTTTATTACGCTCGAAAAGTGGAATGGGTTTTTGATTGACAAGGGATTCCGCCAACCGCAAGTCTTCAACCTTATCGACATCAATACCGGCCCG
>JAGRFM010000130.1 GCA_020446045.1 Nitrosomonas sp. | reverse complement strand
ACTTTTCAGCGCCACTGACTGTGTTAGGCCTTTTGACAAGGGAATAACCATTGCCTGCAAGCCCTGCCTTGCCAGTAACACTGAAAAGCTAACTGTATCCGTAAATATTAAGTTGAAGGAGTACTAGTGATTGGCGTTATAAAACCAAGATGAAAATCAATTTGCTTTACGATCTCCTTGTCATGGTTTATTTATTTTATAAAATAATCAGCGCACGCGTTTTGTTCGCTGGCTGTCATAAAGCGGCTGTTTTCATAACGGGTGGTTATTCCCAGTTTCTTAAGTTTGCCCAACCAAAGCGGATTGTAAGGCATTAATGCACAGGATTTGACGCCATGTTGTTTAAGAAATGCGGCTATCCCTTTTAGATTCTCTTCCGTTGTGGTAATGCCAGGGATCAGCGGTATTCTGGGGATGACGGGTATTTGCGCATCTGCAAGCAACTGGGTAAAGTTTTCCAGCACAGTTTTATTCGAACGACCGCAGTATTGTTTACTTTCAGTCTCATCAATGAGCTTGAGATCAAAGTAAATCAAATCCAGCCATGGCAGCATTTTTTCCTTAAATTTCAGATAAGGAAAAAAACCGCTGGTCTCCAGTGCAGTATGAATGCCTTCACGTTTAAGCGCCTGTAACAGTTTGCTGGAAAATTCCATTTGCAGCGTAGCTTCACCGCCGGACAACGTTACGCCGCCGCCCGATGTTTCAAAAAAAGGTTTGTCCTGTAACAGGTGGTACATCAACTCATCAATGCTATACCATGTGCCGATTTGATTGCCGTGTACATCGGGTTCCGGTAAAAGTTTTTTTCCTTCCGGATTCTGGCACCAAATACAAGAAAGTGGGCAGCCTTTGAAAAAAACCGTAGTGCGGATTCCGGGGCCGTCTTCACTGCTATCGCGTTTGATATCGAAGATAAGCCCCTTATCACCGAAATCACCAAAATTCATGCAGCATTTTCCATCAGCAATGTCTGGACATTTCTTCCTATCGCACCAAATTTAAACATATGGCCAAAATTGCCGGTGATTTGCACCAGATTTTCAAGCAGCAACTGCACTACATCTGCATCGGGGCGCTCGGCCAAGTCAAGTATGGCTTTTGAATCCTTAAAGCGGATAACAAGATCAACCCGATCCGGATCTTGTTCGATTTGTTCAGCTTCTTTTTCAGTCAAAACCTGAGTGTCGACAATGGCGCACGGGTTAAACCGCTTGCCTATCGGCGAATCATAATACAATGCTTCCGGATCGGGGCAGAAGCAGATCAATACATTCATGTCGTCTTCAGGTTTGCGGGTGCGGACCAGGATTTTTCCCTGATAATAGCGAATTCCTCCAGGGGCATAGGGGTCTTTAATGACAAAATTTTCGTTAAAAAAGGCTTGCGCCTGTTCGGCTTTGCTGTCGCTGAGTCCTTCACTGATCAAGAAACCAAAACCTAGCTTGATCAATGCAGCCATGCCATTTGCCAGTAACGTACCTTCCGCCCGGCTTAACAGGCCTGTCAATTCACGATTGTTTTCGCCCAAATCGAGACCGGATTTCAATAGGTGATGAATGCCTTGTGGCATTGCAGGTAAGGTTACGTGCATTTTAGGCTCCTATTGCTTGATGTTGCTCAACGCCGCTTTTCATGTCAAAGTTGGCGCGGTCGATAATCTCCTGCCGCATTTGGGGGCTCAATGTCACGTAATACGCGGAATAACCCGCCACGCGTATCATTAAATCCTTATAAGGCGCCAAAGCTTTTTGCTCCGCTTCGCCGGCACCTTCCTGGCTGGCTGCAGTGGCTGCTTTATGCGCAGCTTTAAAATCCTCGATGGATGTCATGCATAGCTGAACCAGCACGCCATCCTGATCCATGAATGTTTTCATATGGGTGGCAAATAAATCGGTGTCTTCGTTGAAATATTGCTTGCCGCGAGGCGTCAGGCTCAGGTTGTAGGTATAGCCATTTTGTACCGTATCGGGATTAACGCTGGTAACCGATCGCATATGATCGAGCAGCATCACCGGATCGCCATTGGCTTTGACAATACCGGGGCAGGGGGTAATGCCGCTGGCAAATGAAGCATTGTCCAGGCGGCCGTTTGGTGTGGCCTTGTACAGCAAGCCGAATCCGGCATGATTGGTCATGCTCCAGTACCCCGGCAAATAACGCCCGCCACGGTGGGTGCGGTAGGTAAAAAATACATCCTGTATCATTTTAGTCAGCAAGTTTGTATATTTGACGGCCAAAGCATTGTTAAAAATACCGCCAGGCGTATCATCCACCCCCGCTCCGTATTTCGGCGCCAGACGAATCAATTGTTTACATTCCTGCAAACGTTCCGGAGCCAATTTGACTGATGGTTTGTCTTCAGAGTTACTTGAAAACTGTTTTTTGATCAGCGCAATCAGCGTACTCAAAAAGCTCTGGCGTTCATTTGCCGGCAATTTTTCCGGATCGAAATTGGCATCCAATACGGCAACCAGTTCATCCGCCGTCATTTTTCCGCCAAATACCAGCGCGTCAATCACGCAAAATGAGTCGATTACATCCGCAAGTCCAATTACGGCGACACCGGACGAATTATACTTGGCGCCACCCGATGAAACATCACGGAATTTTGCACCACTTTCACCGGGTTTGTTCGTCGGACCATCAAACAGTCCGGACAATAACGGCGATGGACGGACTTTCTCTAACGTGCGCCCTAGATAGTTGTTGAACTGAACACAATGCCGCGCCATTTCATTGAGTTGAAAGCGGAAACTGTCGATGAATTCATCCATCGACCGCATGTCTCTGAGCGGTGTCGTCGTATAGTCCGCCTTGCCATAAAACAGATTGGGATCGCTTTTTCCTATACCGTCACTACGGTGTTTGCCGCCAAACATCGCCAGTTCCAATATGGCTGGCAGTACCAGTAGTGTAGACCCCGTATGTCCATAATGTTTATGGTCGGCGTTTTGTTCGATACACCCGATGGATGCATAATCGTGAGCATCCGCCAGTGCTTCATCCATGGTGACATGATCATGTTTGGCATAGTAATTCGCCATGCTGTGTATCACCGGCACATCGCCGTGCAGTGCTGGTGTTGCCCGCGTAATCAGATTCACCTGACAGACGCGTTTTAGATAAGGTGAACTTTCATCCGGACCCAGTTGCGAACCATCGGGAGCTCGATGATGTACGTCATGATGATAGCGTGCATGTACATTCGGATCACGGATCGCCAGCAGCTCGGTGGCCTTGAGAATGATATACGTCATATCATTAACCGCATCGACCGTCTCGCCATTGACGTAATTTGTTCCGCCAACGGTCAGTGCCTGATTCGATCCGCTTCCGGCAAAAAGGGTCTCGGCCGTTTCGGGTGACAGTGGCACATGGTCAGAGCAGCGCAGGAACAAATGGCAGATCAGTTCCACTGCCTTTTGGGTATACGCAGCTTTTGCTTCCTCATCGGGTTGTTGCCGCCAGTCATTCAAATAGAATTCATTCAGCGTTTGATCCATACGCCCGAGCGACAGGCCAAAGTTGGTATTTTCCTGCAATAAAAGATGGTAACAAATCCAGACGGTTGTTACGGCCTCAGCCAAAGTTTCTGCGGGTTTTGCCGGTACTTTGCGACAAATGGCTGCGAGTTCGGTATTTCCAGCCTGCTCGGCAGCTTCCGCCAAATGTTCTGCATAAATTTTGGCGCCTTCATAAACGGTAATCACTGCCTCGGCAAATTCTTTTTGCTCGGTAGTCATGTGGGTCGCGTTAACATTCAGAATATCGAGTTGTATCTGTGCGATGAGTCCATCCAGCCCGTACTTTAATACGCGGCTAAAATCCGGCGTGGTATGTGATACTGCTGTGGCTTTATCGGTGAGATAAAAGGCAACGCGTTCAAACAGCTCCTGACATTTGGGTGTCTCGCCTGCGCGTTTTTTTAACGGGGGGTCGATAGACGGCTGATCGCCGATCATTCCGCCATCGACTTCATCTCGTTGATCATTGGCGTAATCGGTCGTGTCATAATCTGAATAACGGGCAACTTCCTGAACCGTGCGGCGTTCAAGCCAGAACGGAAAAATTTCCTCGTTCAACCGTTTGGCGACTTCGGGTTTGATATTGAATGGATTTTGCGGCCGTTTTGCAATGGTATCGAGTTCAGGCCAGATGCAATAGCCGCTCATATCCATATGTACAACAGGCCCGACAAAACTCGTCGTCGTTTGTCCCGGCAGCAGATCGGTTTTTCTGACCAGCGGCGTTTTATGGCTGAAAATATGTTTCAATGCCCTCGCGCGGCGGGTCGTTGGCGGCAATGCATCATTTTCCGGTTTACGCAGAAATTCAGTCAACAGGCTCGGCAATTCGACACAGACTTCCGGTATCCATTTGGGGTCGAACAACTGATTGCGCCATGCTTCCACCACTGGAAAATCGCTGAGTTTGATATGACTCAAGGAAAGATCGCTTAGCGTTTTAATCTTGTCAGGCGTTTCGTTAGGAATGGGAAAATCGGTAATGTTGTCATTGAGTGCGGCGGCATTGACCGTGCCTTGTTCAAGGTCAATCTGTATACCGCCTCGATTTAGATTTGCTTGTTGCATCGTACATTCCCTCCTGTCAGATTAATCCAGCGTGTCCAGCCCAATCGCGAGTCGATGATACTGCCACGCATCATCGAGCAAAAGAAAATAGCCAAACAACTGGTATTTGTATTTATCCGGGTCAACTGAAGAATGATAGGGTTCATTTAACGCCGTTGAATAAATCAGTTGCCCTAAATAAAGACCGTCTGCAATTTCAACAAGTTCATCCAGACAAAAACCGATAGGCGTAGGACCGCCAATCATCGGAAAACGATAATGAAACTGAAAAACCGTTTTCTTTTTCTCCGCCCCGTTATTCATGGCCAATATCGATTTTCTGTCATCCGTACCCAGAAAAATATAGCCTTGCCGTGCAAAAGGCGATGGCCCTTCGGCTGCTGCCGCGAGCAACGATGCATCGGGTACGCGATAATTCATATCGACAATACGCATCAATGGGTCGGTCGCAACGATGCGTTTATCCTGGATGTTATTCCCGTCCACCCAGTGCGTAGCGGCTTCCTGTTCCCAGAATGCCTTGTCTTCATCGGACATGCCCTTATCCCAGCTGCCGCTTTTCAGATGTTCAGCATAAACGCCTTCGGTATCCCAATAATGATCCCGGTTTTTTTCCACCAGCATATAATGCGGACGGCTGGCCAGAAACGATTCCAGCTTTCTGACCCGTTCAGGGTAACGACTGGCTAGGTCGTCGCTTTCATCCAGTAGCATGCTTAATTTTCGCCCCGAGATCTTCTCAAAGGATTTGCCTGCCCACGGAAAAATAAACTTCCCGATCGAATGCCAGGTCATATTCAGTAGATTGGGCGCACTAACGTCCAGAAAACTCGCCAGTGAACTGGGGAATAATCCCGAATCATCATGTTTCTCGGTTCGATCCGGCGCAAACGTTTCGGCAAATCCGCAATGCAGATTCAGCGTTGCGCCGTGATAATAATCAAACCCGGTTGTTCGCACCGGTTCACCATCCCAATCATTGGTTTCTTGACTATCCAGGCGGCAGTTATAACCGCGCTCGCCACTACCCTGGAAAAGTCCGCTACTGACTTTCGGTGCAACGCCCCGGCGAAACAGGGCATTCAGTTTCTCAAAATGCTTTAATTCATCTTCGGGATTGCTCTGCTTGGAAATGTCATGGCTGATACGTTGCAGCATCTGCAGAATCGATTCACCGTCTTGGAGCATGTCTTCAACAAAGCTATCTTGCGCTCCGAGTGGAGATTCCTCAAGAATGAAAGTCGTGAATTTCTTGGCAAGCGAAGGGTCTTGTTTCCAGTCCGCTGTCCAATCGACAATTTCCGGCCACTGTTTTGCCTTTTGAGACATTGCAGTGCCGGGTGTTTCGGTAGCAGCCGGTTCGCTGTCATAGCCCAATTCGTGATAACCGATTTCTCCGGGTCGCGGACGCAGCTGCGGAAAGGCTCCGTCAGCATAAAATTCTTTTGCAAATGCAGGGTCGATCATCAAAAAATAACCATTGTTCTGATAACCGTAATATTGAGGATCATCTTCCCCGCCCAATCCAAACAGGCGTTTGAGTTTTTCCCAAAAACCACGATGCGGATAATCTT
>JAGRFM010000020.1 GCA_020446045.1 Nitrosomonas sp. | reverse complement strand
CGATGAATTTATTGAATGCCAGTTGATCCCGAGCTGTCAGGTCAAAACCGCTGTCATTTAAATAACCGTCCATGTTGTCCGGTTCTACACCGTCACAGCCTTTTTGCATGGCCAGATTCAGCCTTTCGATCATGATCTCGGCGACACGGGTCGAACGGATGTCCAGCCATTGTTCATCCGGCCATCCATCGAGCAGGTTGCCCAGTGTTGCTGGGTCAAACCGGTCTTTGTCTTCCCTGAAGTTTTCATATGAACCTGCCGAGAAATAACAAATCACTTTTTTTCCGGAAGCTTGGAGTGATTTGATTAATTCAACCGATGAATCGAACAAATCTATATCGTACAGTTCGACATCGTAATCCGGGTTGACTTCACCGAGTAGTTGCCACTGCCAGGTCACGGATACTGGCGGCTTGTACCAGTTTGTGCCGGTAACGGGCAGGGCATTGGCGTCAAGTACTGGCGCAGCGGATAGGAAAAACAGTTCGACATTTGAAAGTTTACTGCTGGTGCTGCCATCATAGGCATTTACCGCCACATAAAACGTCGCGCCATCCCAAAGCTGTACCGATAGCTCTGTTTGATCGCTCAGATCAATGGTTTTAATACTGTCGGAGCCGGTAAACGGGTAGGGCGCATACAGCAGCCGGTATCCCAAAGCATTTGAAACGGGAGTCCATGAGACCGAAACATTGATACGGTTTTTTGTGACCTCAATCGCAGGTGGGTTCAACGCCTGGGCACATGCAAGTCCGGGTAAAAACAGAAAAAAGATTGCCAAATAAACGAGTGAGGCTATGTGATTGCTTTGCTTTGCGTTTAAGCTGTTGTGTGATTTGTTGCCAGGTTTTTTTTGATCTTTTTCCATGTGTTATTGATTCTGGGTTAGATGTTGAATTTTCGAAACTTTATTTAGATTAAGAAGAGACAGAATTTCGGTCTCGTACTCCTTCAGCTTAATATTTGCGAGTACAGCACTCACAAGATATTTTGTCACAAAGCTCAGCACGCAGCCAATGATTGTTCCATTGGTAAGTGCTGTAATACAGTGACAGGATATCTTGTGAGCACCCTACGGATTAATTCTTTTCCCGTCCGTAAATATCTTCAAAACGTACAATATCATCTTCGCCGAGATACGAACCGGACTGGACTTCAATCATTTCCAGTGGTACACGGCCTGGATTTTCCAGGCGGTGCTGGGTGCCGACAGGGATGTAGGTCGATTCGTTTTCAGTAACCAGATAGGTTTTATCGTCACGGGTGACACGGGCCGTGCCACGTACGACGACCCAGTGTTCGGCGCGGTGATGGTGCATTTGCAGGGATAACGAAGCACCGGGCTTCACGACGATATGCTTGACCTGGAACCGCTCGCCTGCATCGACGCTGTCGTACCAGCCCCATGGACGGAAAACTTTACGGTGGAAATGACCTTCTGAACGGCCGGTTTCCTTGAGATTGTCGACAATTTTTTTGACGTCCTGTGTCTGGTCTTTATGTGAGACTAGAATCGCATCGGGTGTTTCGACAACAATCATATCCTGTACGCCGACACAGGTGACTAGGCGGCTTTCGGAAATGGCCAGCGTGTTGGTGCATTCATGTAGCAGTACGTCGCCCTGTGCGACATTGCCGGACTGATCCTTGGGTAGAACATGCCATAATGAATCCCAGGCGCCGACATCGGACCATCCCGCAGCCAAGGGTATTACCGCACCGGGTGGCAGTTGCGGGATTTGTCCCTGGGCGATATGTTCCATAACCGCATAGTCGATTGATTTGCTCGTGCATTGTTCAAATGCGGCTTTTTCCAAGCGAGTGAAATCGCCGTCAACAGAACCTTTATTCCAGGCAGTTTGACAGGCTGAATAGATTTCAGGGTGGCACTGTTCGATTGCTTTCAGCCACACGGATGCGTGCATCAGAAAAAGGCCGCTGTTCCAAAGGAATGAACCCGATTCAAGATAGGCCTGCGCGGTTTCGCTATTCGGTTTTTCGACGAAGCGGGCGATGCGGTAGGCTGATTGATCGATTTGATCTCCGGTTTCGATGTAGCCGTAACCGGTTTCAGGCTTATCCGGCGTAATGCCGAATGTCACGATATGATCTTTCAGCGAGAGTTGGATGCCTTGTAGAACCGCAGTTTTGAAGACATCCAGTTCGATAATGACGTGGTCGGATGGCATCACCAGCAAAATCGGATCGTCGCATTGCTGCATTGCCGCAAAAGCGGCTATCGTTAAGGCCGGTGCGGTATTGCGTCCACATGGTTCTAGTAAAATAGTGCCGTTGCGCGACATGATACGCAGCTGCTCGGCGATGACAAAGCGGTATTCCTCATTACAGACGACTATGGGGTCTTTCACATCAATATCATCAAACCCGTCCATACGCCTTACGGTTGCCTGCAATAATGAATCATCGCTGATTAAGGGCAGCAATTGCTTGGGATGCTTTTCGCGCGAGAGTGGCCACAGGCGCGTACCTGAGCCACCCGATAGAATAACCGGTATTAACGTTTGCATGACCTTTCATCCATAGAGATGCCGAATTTGAATCTGTTATTGTACGGCTTTGATACCATGTTGATCTGATGTTTTATGTTTTGTTGAGTTCTGTTGTCAGGATATCAACAATGCGTTCGGCTGCTTTGCCGTCCCATAACTGAGGGCGGCGGCGGGATTGGTTGGGTTTACTGAGAATAGCCTGCACAGCGGAAATGATCCGCTCCGGATTGGTACCGGCAAGGATATTCGAACCTTCTTCAACGGTGATCGGGCGTTCGGTGTTCTCACGGATAGTGACGCATGGTACGCCAAGTGCGGTGGTTTCTTCCTGCAAACCACCGCTGTCGGTCAGTACCACGGCTGCATCTTTCCACAAGTGCAGAAACGGCATATAAGCCTGGGGTCCAATCAGGGTAATATTCGGCCCCAGATCAATGGAGAATTTTTCAAGGTTACCGCGTGTGCGGGGATGCACGGGAAAAATTAGTGGTAATTCCTGTGCGATTTCCTTGAGTGCGTTACTAATGCGGGTGAAGGTTCCGGCATCGTCCACATTGCTTGGACGATGCAAAGTAATTACGCCGTACCGCTTGCCCGCGGCATGCTGTGCATCTTTAAATGGCGTTGTGGCGAAATCGCGTGTATCCAGTTGGCGCAGTTTGTCAGCCTGATAAAGCAGGTTGTCGACCATGACATGGCCGACATGAAATATAGCACAATCCGGTTTGCCTTCGTGTTTCAGATGTTGCTGACCACTGGGTTCGGTGACAAAAAACCAGTCGGAAATGCTGTCGGTGACCAGCCGGTTGATTTCTTCTGGCATTTGCCTATCGCCGCTGCGTAATCCGGCTTCAACATGCGCAACCGGGATATGCAGTTTTTTGGCCACGATAGAGCAGGCCAGCGTTGAATTGACATCGCCAACGACCAGTACGGCATCTGGTTTGTCTTTTAAACAATAATCCTCGAATGCAATCATGATTTTTGCGGTTTGCTGGGCATGCGAGCCGCCACCGACACCCATGAAAATATCGGGTTGCGGTATGCCGAGTTCGTCAAAAAAAACTTCATTCATTTCAGGATCATAATGCTGACCGGTATGGATAATGCGATAGGCCAGTGTTTTCTTAATTTTCAAAGCGCGAACAATTGGCGCAATTTTCATAAAATTGGGGCGGGCGCCCGCCACCAGGTAGATTGTTTTCATGAATGGTTTGTTTCGAATCAGATTGACTGTCTAATGATACTGTGGATTGAAATGGTTTGTTAAATGAAAAAGCACTATTTCTATTGTTTATTCATCAAGTTTACACTTTTTATAACGGTCAACTGAAGTTTTTAGGTTTAATGATTCAGTAAGGTCAGTAAAATAAAACCTATGATTATCGCGTTATTTTACTTGCAATCCTGAGAGAGTGGAATATAATTACGAATCATTCTCATTAGCAGTTTTATTCTTGTTTTATTTTTAGGCAATCTTGAAATTTAAGCGTTTAAGATTAAGGCAATTATCATGTATATTTGTATTTGCAAGGGTGTAACAGACGGTGCAATCCGGGAAGCGGTCAATCAAGGCGCTGTGCGGATGCGTGATCTTAAAAACAGTCTTGGTGTGACTGAGCAATGCGGTTTATGCGCTTGCCACACCAAAGAAGTGCTGGATCAGTCACGTCTGCATAATGGCGACATGCACGATGCCGCGCAAGATGAAACCTGTTTTTCAGGTTGTTGAAAGTTTTGCACTGTTTAAACCGGTGTTAACAAACATGGCTTGATAAAATAGCAGTATCAATTGACAAGATACTGCAAGTGAGCAGTTCAATAAATTGCTAAATACGAAACTATTGCCTAAGGAGATAAACAATGAAAGGGAACGCAGAGATTATTCAATGGCTGAACCGTCAATTGAAAAATGAATTGACTGCAATAAATCAGTATTTCTTACATGCCAGAATGTATAAAAACTGGGGACTCGAAACGCTAGGCAAGCATGAATACGATGAATCCATTGAGGAAATGAAACATGCCGATTTGTTGATTGAAAGAATTTTGCTACTGGAAGGGCTTCCGAATCTGCAGGATTTAGGGAGTCTGATGATCGGTGAAAGCGCTGATGAATGTGTTGCCTGCGATTTGAAATTGGAACGAATTTCCCACGAAACACTGATTGCAGCAATTGCTGCATGTGAATCAGCTAAGGATTATGTCTCCCGTGAGATTTTTGAACGTATACTCGAAGATACTGAAGAGCATATTGATTGGGCGGAAACTCAATTAGATCTGATTCAAAAAATTGGATTACAGAACTGGCTGCAAAGTCAGATTTAGTGTAACAGCAGTAGTCTACCGGTGACACAGCTTTTCCATTTTGTTGTTTTTTAGCGTGACAAGCGGCTTTGTGATCATAGATCTTCGTAATTATAGATGTATGGCTCGAAGTTGTCTTGTCACTTTATAGTTATGATGGATTAATGGGAAAGTACGATTAAAAATGCGGGAAGCTAAAGCGATATTTGTTTTATCGATCCTGTCAGGATTGATAACAATGTAAAACCAATAAAGTCCGGTTGCATGCTATTGATTTAATGCGGCTGGCTTATAATTCGAAAGCTTAACGCATTGCCATGAAGCGCGTAGCGATTGCAACTAAGCTTTATGGTGAGTTGACTATAGAATGGTTCGTATCAAGAATAATAATCAAAGAAAAGCCATATCGTTTTTTCATATTTTAATGGCCGTGGCAATATTTTTAATGCCTTATGGCCTGTTATCAAGTGAGGTACATGCGCAATCATCGGTTGAAAATACCGAGACGAAAGCAATTGAGAAAACCTACCACATACCGGCCGGTCCGTTGCAGGATGCGTTAATACAGTTTGCACAACAATCCGGTATTGATCTGATTTACGATCCTGAATTGTTGCAGGACGTTCGCACACAAGGCCTGGAGGGCAACTTTGACGCGCAATCCGGATTGAGTTTTTTACTGATTGGCAGCGGCCTACGCTTTATTGAGCAATCCGGTGGTTTTGAAATCTTTCCTCTACAGCCTTCGAGTGGGGTCGAAATTTCCGGTCAATCCGGCAGCGGCATTACTGTTTTACCAACCATACAAATTTCCGCCAATACTACTGGTGGTTATGCAGCGGCCAGCAGTGTTACTGCGACTAAAACGGATACGTTATTGCGCGATGTACCGCAATCCATCTCCGTGCTAACCGAAGAATTAATTAAAGATCAGGCCATCCAGAGTCTGGGCGATGCGGTACGCTATGTGCCGGGTGTCGGCGTATCGCAGGGCGAAGGAAACCGCGATGCGTTGATATTCAGGGGTAATCGTTCAACCGGAGATTTCTTCGTCGATGGCGTGCGCGATGACGCTCAATTTATGCGCGATGTTTATAACATCGAACGGATTGAAGTGCTGAAAGGCGCCAATGGTATGATCTTTGGCCGGGGTGGTTCGGGTGGTGTAGTAAACCGTGTCTCCAAGCGGGCAAGCTGGGATCCGGTGCGCGAATTTTCCTTTCAGGGTGGATCGTATGACCGGAAACGGATGACGGCCGATTTCGGCCACGTGCTGCATGACAAAGTAGCATTCCGCGTTAACGGTATGTTTGAGGATTCCGAAAGTTTCCGCGATGATGTTGTGGTACATCGTAGAGGTGTATCGCCAACCGTGACGTTTAAGCCAACCAATCGTACTACCATTGTGGCCGGTATGGAACGCTTTCACGATGATCGGACGGCTGATCGCGGCATTCCATCGTCCAATAATCGCCCTGCCGATGTCAAACGCTCGCGCTTTTTTGGCGACCCCAAACGCAGTCATTCCGATGTAGAAGTGTTGTCGTTTAATTCATTAATCGAGCATCGATTTGATTTTGGCCTGACATTACGTAATCGGACAACCTATGCGCAGTATGACAAGTTTTATCAGAATATTTTTCCTAACAGTTCATTGACTGACGCGCAGGTGCTTAACGGTGAATATACGGTAAGCGCATACAATGATGCGACCGACCGTGAGAATGTTTTCAATCAAACTGATCTGCTTTATTCTCTGGATACCGGCCCGGTCAGCCATACGTTACTGGCCGGTATTGAAATAGGCCAGCAGATTACCAGCAATAAACGGCTAACCGGTTTTTTTGCCGAAAATCCGAATATTAATAATCCTTTTGACGCACGTTTTACAGTTACTGCGACGAGACCGATTGCCGATGCGCCTCTTTCATTTCTGGCAAAACCTACCGATGCCGACAATCGCAGTGTAGTGGATATTACATCGCTGTTTATACAGGATCAAATAGAACTGTTGCCCCAATTACAAGTCATTGCCGGGGTGCGTTACGATTTGTTCGAAGTGAGTTTTCGTCAGAGAAATGGTGAAGGTGCGCATATTAAAACCACCGATCATTTGATTTCACCACGGTTTGGCGTGATCTATAAACCGATTGAACCGGTCTCGATTTATGCGAGCTACAGCAAGGCATTTGTTCCACGTGCGGGTGATCAACTGACTTCTATCGTCGTTACAAGGGCGACATTGAAGCCGGAGAAATTCACGACCTGGGAAGCAGGGATTAAATGGGATATTTTCCCCGATCTTGCGCTTACCGGTGCAGTTTTCAGGTTGGATCGCACGAATGTTATTTCGCCCACTTCTAATACGGGTGGTCAAGCATTTTTGGCGGGAGAACAGCGTACCGAAGGCGTCGAAGTCGGGCTGAGCGGGCGGGTCACGCAGCAATTGAGTGTTATGGGCGGGTATGCGTACCAGGAAGGTGAAATTACCAGTGATACCGAAGAAGCGAATAAAGGCGCAACACTTGCTGAACTGCCACGCAATACGTTTTCCATGTGGAGTCGGTATGATTTTACACCTAAAATAGGCGCCGCTGTTGGTGTGGTCTATCGTAGTTCAATGTTCGCGGCGGTTGACAATACCGTTCGTATTCCCGATTTTACGCGTGTCGATGCCGCGTTGTTTGCGCAATTCACCCGGCAAGTGCGTGGACAAATCAATATCGAGAACCTGTTTAATACCAAGTATTATGCCTCGGTGCATAATAACAACAATATTTCACCTGGCGCACCGATAATTGTGCGTGCAACCCTGACCGCCAGTTTTTAGCCGTACGGGCAAAATTTCAAAGATAACAAAATAATTAAATCACACTAAAATTTCAGTTGCGAATGATAATAATTATCATTACAATTCTTGTTATCTAAATTGCATAATGTTTGGTTATATCAATTGGAAAGGAGATTGTTCATGTTTTTAAACGCTAAAAAGCTGATTCTACTATTCGGCTTTATTATCCTGATACTTGGTTATTTTGTCATGCATGGTGGAAAAATTGCCGCGCAAGCAGCATCTCTTGAAACGGTATCGCATGCAGAAACAATCGATGCGGCTGTGGTGGCTTTTCAGCAAATCGGAACACTCAGAAGAGACAACCCGATTGATGCGAATGCCATTAATGAAGCCTATACGGGATCGCTTCAGGGGTTGGTCAAAGAAGTTGACGCGGCAAATGATCTGACGCTCGATAGTCAGATTCTTGCTGCTATCGATGAAATCGGTAGTGGCAACGAGCCCAGACTGGCTGCACAGGTGATCGACAAAACCCTGCAGCGCGCTTTTTATCAGATCATCCTGAATCGTATCACTACCGTTCGCGATGATTTCGATACGGCGGATTCAACCGATCTTAACCTGAGCTGGAATGACGCCATAGCGGCATTTGAAGCTATTAAAGGCACTGCCGCAAGAGAGAATAAAGTGATCGGTGCTGACCGTCAATCGATAGAAACCGGTGATAATCCGGGCCTCGATGTGCAGATTTCGGCAGCTTTCATGCGCGGCAGTGCAGCAATTGCCAAAAACAATCCGGCGGAAGACGCAGTAGAAATCAGCATAGTTCGACAGATTATTCGTTTGTCGCTGGCGCGGACATACTACATCGGCGTATTGCGTGAAGTAGAAGGAATTATTTCAAACCGTGACCGTGAAGTCGCAGAAGCCCGGGAAAAACAGAAAGAAGGCGAATTTTTCTACGCGATTATCGAGGATTTCATTATCCGTGAAAACGCAACCGGCAGTGAATTAATCAAGGCGCAGTTTACAGGTGACATTGTTGAAGTCAATCCCGATTCAATCATCAGCGAACTGAGTAAAGGATTTATTGGCCGTGTACGTGCCGAACTGGATGCCAACGAGAGCAGTATCAGTGATAATCGATCACGTGCCATGGAAGTGGCCGAAGAAGCGGTGCTGTATGCTAATGTTTTTGCCGCCGATCTTGAATTACGCAGTGGTGCGGGGGCGTGGAACGCACTGGAAAACAGTTTGAATGCTCTCAAAGATGCCAGTAATGCGCAGGATCTGGCCAAAGCTGCGCAAGCCCGATTCGATGCCGAATCGGTTTTACAGACTTACGAACAGACTTTGGCTGACGCTCGCTACCTAACAACCGAAGACACCCCTTTTGTCGATGCCGCAATTTCCGCATTTCAAACTATCGGTTCTTTACGCAGACAAAATCCGGTCAATGCACAAGCCATTTTAGACGCTTATACCGGAGAGTTGCGGAAATTAACGCAAACTATTGACCGTATCTATGGCTTGACGATGGATAATGATGTTCAAGCGGCTATTGATCAAATCGAAGGTGGTCAGCAGGTCGCCATTGCAACACAGATTATCGATAAAACGTTGCAACGTGTGTTTGCCTTGACGCAATACAACCGGATAACACTGGTTCTGGAATCGTTGGACGACATATCGCTACAGGAACGAGAACTGGAATGGGATCGCGCCTATTCGGCCTATCAGGCGATAATCGGAACCGCTGCCCGGGAAAATAAAGTGCTGACGGCAAACCGGCAATCCATAGAATCAGGAAGTAACCCACGACTGGATAGCCGGGTTACGCTCGCTTTTATTCATGGCAAGAATGCATTGTCACAGACCGCATCGGGTGATCATGTAAAACTGGCTATTGCGCGTGAAGGAATTGTTGTGCCGATGATTCGCGCTTTTTTGATCGGTGTTTTGCGGGAAGTGCAGGGTATGGTTGAAGAAAGAGACCGCGATCTGAATGAAGCACTTGAAAAACAGGCCGAAGGTATCTTTTTCTATAACATTGTCGAATCGGTAATTGCCGAGCACAATCCAAACGGCAGTGGTTTAATTAAATCACTGCTGAGCGGGAATTTGTCGGCTGTGAATGCAGACCAGATTGTCAGTGAAATCAGCAGGGGAATGATCGGCAAAATCAATGAGAAAATGACAGTGTTGGAGCAATCCATCGGGTCGGATCGCGATCAGGCGCTGTTGTATGCAGAGAAGGTGAAACTATATGTTCAAATCCTGCTTCCGGATTTGGCATTGCGGCTCGATTCCTTGTCACGCGTAAAAATTGAGAACGCACTACAGGACTTGCAGGAAGCCAGTGCTGAAGGCGATGCAAATAAAGCGTCAGCCGCGCAATTAATCTTCAATACACTCATGTCGCAATATGTGAGCGCATTAAGTTAGGGGGTGTCATCATGTGTTATGGGAATTTCCTGTTGTGGAATGTCTTTCATGGCAGTCACGATTTCCACGCAAGAATTGTTCGTAAATAAAGCACAAACAGCCAGCCACCGTGTTTTCCTTTTGGTCAGCCAGCCAGTTTTAATAAATCACTTGAGAGAGATAAATAGAGTCTCTCGAAGTTTTTCTGGTATCTGACCGGATGGTTTTAATTAAAGGAAATCACGATGTTTAATAAAAAAATGTTAATTATTTTGGCTGTGATACTGATCAATTTAAGTTACAGCCCTGCCTGGGGTAAAACCAAAGATCGAGTTTTTTGGATTGCTGCGGATGAGGTGCGCTGGGATTATGCGCCATCGTTCCCGGTTGATCCGATGACCGGGGATGAATTTAACGACAATCAACGCGTGTTTGTAGAGCAGGGTATCGGTAGTCGCTATTTGAAATCGGTTTACCGGGAATATACCGAAGGGTTTGGTGCTGTTAAGCAGCGCAGACCCGAGGAAGAACATCTGGGTATTCTGGGGCCAGTGATCCGGGCTGAAGTGGGTGACCGGATCATCGTGCATTTTAAAAACAATACGCGTTACCCGGCCAGCATTCACCCGCATGGCGTACGTTACAGCAAAGCGAACGAAGGTGCGCCACATACCCATGATACAAACGGCATTGTTGCGCCGGGAGAAACGTACACTTATCACTGGGACGTTCCTTTTCGTGCCGGGCCAGGCCCTAACGATCCGTCTTCGATAGTCTGGATTTATCACAGTCATGTCGACGAACCGGCGGATACCAATGCGGGCTTAATCGGACCGATTGTGATTGCGAAAAAAGGGCATACGCGGCATAACGAAATGATGCTTCCCATCGATGTCGACCGGGAGTTTTTTTCCTTATTTACGGTTTTTGATGAAAATGTCAGTCCCTACTTGGAAGCGAATCTGTCAACCTGTAGCGGTCTATGTGATCCGGATGATGAGGCTTTTCAGGAAAGCAATCTGATGCACGGCATTAACGGACTGGTTTACGATAACAATCAAGGTTATACGATGCGCAAAGCCGAGCGTGTACGGTGGTACATCATGGGAATGGGAACCGAAGTAGATTTGCATACGCCGCACTGGCATGGCACGACGCTCTTACATAACGGCAACCGGGTTGACGTTACCGAGGTCTTGCCGGCTGCAACCAAAACGCTCGACATGATACCCGATGTTTCTGGTCAATGGATGTTTCATTGTCATGTCAATGATCACATCAGTGCGGGTATGATGACACGCTATACCGTGGAATAGGATTTGTCAGGGCGCGGAAATAACCCCCGTACTGGTTCAAAAAAATGGACTCTGGTCGTTGTTGAAATAGACTGTTTTATTGAGCGGGAACCAGTTTCAGAATCTTGCCATCGGCTTCGTCGGTCAGTAGGTAAATCGCGCCATCCGGACCTTGTTCGACATCGCGAAAACGCAACGTATTTTCGAGCAAGCGCTCTTCACCGAGCGCTTTATTTTTCCCGGTTGGCATGCGGATCAAATGCTGGCCAGCCAATGTGCCGATAAACAGACTGCCACGCCACCCTGGAAACAACCGTCCGGTATAAAACAGCATGCCAGACGGAGCGACTGATGGCGTCCAGTAATAAATCGGCTCTTCAAAGCCCTGTTCGGCATGTTCGTCCTTGATCGGCACCATCGAATAATGTGAACCGTAGCTCGCATGCGGCCAGCCGTAATTTATGCCGGGTTTGGGGATATTGATTTCATCGCCGCCGCGCGGGCCGTGCTCATGAATCCATAATTCGCCGGTTTCGGGGTGGATTGCCGCACCCTGAACGCTGCGGTGACCGTAAGACCAGATTTCAGGTTTAGCTTTAGAATCTTTCACAAACGGATTGTCATCGGGGATCGAACCATCGGGACGGATGCGGATGATCGTGCCGATGTGGTTGGCTGGATTTTGCGCTTCTTCCATATGATTACCACGGTCGCCGAGAGTGATGAACAGGTTGCCGTCTGGTGCAAACACCAGCCGCGAACCGAAATGTTGTCCGCCGACAGTTTTCGGTTGCTGGCGGAAAATGACTTTCAGATTTTTCAGGCTGTTACCGCTCAGTTCGGCCCTGGCCACTGCTGTACTGGCGGCATTTCCCGAAGGTTCGGCGTACGAGAGATAAATCAGTTGATTGGTTTCGAAGTTCGGGTCAAGCGCCACATCGAGCAGGCCGCCTTGCTGTTCGGCAAATACGGCGGGAACGCCCTTGACCGGTTCCGAGATTGTTCCATCGGGTGTGACAATGCGCAGTCGGCCGATGCGCTCGGTGACCAGCATTCTGCCATCCGGCAGAAAAGCCATGCCCCACGGATGGAACAATCCACGCGCAAGCAGTTTGACGTCAAAATCGGTTTGGATGCGCTGGGCGTGTGCGGTGGATGCTAAAAGCATGCCGCTTAATAGAATCAGCAGCAGGCCAGTAAAAACTGAACGAATGCGGATTATAGATAAAATGGGGTTAAGCATTGGTGTTCCTCAGATTTTTGATGGATATGGAAAGGAATGTATCATCGTTGTCAGCCTGCCTCAAGACCTTGGCTGTACCATTCGGCTTAGAAAGGTGTAATGCGTATCCGCAACCCGCCAAACACATTGAACGGCGCGCCGGGCTCAAAGTAGCGGCCAAATACGGCATTGATGCGCGTATTCGCGTTATAACGTTCATCGAATATGTTATTGATGCCGAAGAAAATCGATCCCTCCAACCAGCGGTGGCGTTTTCCCCAGCCGAACAACAACTGCCCCAGGTTGTATGCGTTATTCGTTTCCGAATTGCTGTCGTTGACGTAAAAAGTGCCGACACGTTGCACATGGAACTGGCCGAAAAATCCAAACGGATGTGCATACCGTAGCAGTCCTTCCCAGCGGTGTTTGGGAATGCCCGGAAACGCATTCCCTTTCAGACTGACATCAGTGATGGTATATTTTTCAAACTCAAAATCGGAGTAGGTGTAGCTGACTTCACCGCGCAGGCCTTTCCATTCCGGTGTCGCCAGCCGTGTTTCGACGCCCAGGCGGCTGGATTCGCCGGTATTGCGGAAAAATGCGCGGCCCGGTGAATCGGGTAATTCAAACGGCAGAATTTCATCCCAGGTATAAATATAAAACAACGCGGTTTCGTATTGAAATCCGTACTGATTGCCGCGAATGCCGAGTTCCTGGCTCAATGAAGTCTGTGGATTCAGATTGGGGTTGAAACCGCCTTTTCCCGAAGGATTATTGATCAGTTCGGTGGTGGTTGGCGTTTCAAAAATCGTTGCTACATTGGTGTAAAGCTGATGCTGCTCATTCAGGTGATACACCAATCCTGCCGTGCCGCTGCCTTGGGATAACGTTTTGCGGCCTGTCTGGTTGCCGTCACCGAGAAAACGATCTTTTACTTCAAACAGCAGCCAGTCCCATCGTCCGCCGAGTACAAAATCAAGTTTATCCTGCACGCGCCATTCGTTGCGGAAAAACGGCCCGACATTTTGAACGCGTTCAATCTGATTTAATGTCAATGCGCCGCGTCGGCCTGAATCGTTGTTAAACCGTTGCCGGTCGTCGTTCTGAATGCCGTAGTCCACGCCAGTAATAAAACGATTAGGGCGGTTGAACAGTTTGTGGTCGTGGGTGTATTGCAATGATACACCGCCTACCAGGCGGTCAAACTGCACCTGACCGCCGTCAAAAAACGGCAAGCGGTTCTGAAAATCACGGTGTAGCATATGCGCAGTGAAAGACAATTCCTGATTGGCAGTCGGTTTTTTGCGGAAACGAATACCCATCTGCTCCTGGTTGATTTCTTCACCGGCGTTAAACTGCTTGTTGCGGCTTGACGCCTGACTCGGATCGATACGAACCTGTTCGCGCGTCAGACCGCCGGGGTCTTTGGCTTCGGGGGAATAGAATTTGCGAAACAATAGCATCAAGTCCGAATCGTCACTGACGCGGAAATTCAACTTGGCCTGGGAAAAATAATTTTCAACGTTGCTGTGATCGCGCCAGCCGTTTTGCTGCAAGTGCGACCCGAAAACGGTGTAGTCAAAGCGTTCATGTCGCCCGCCGGCAAACAGTTCGGACTTGAATAATCCGTATTGGCCGAATACCTGGCGCGGTGACACGACAAATCCCTCACGTGGCGCGCTCAGCGTCGTCATGCTGATCATGCCGCCGGAAGCATTGCCGTACAGCGAAGCCAGCGGCCCGCGCACGACTTCCATGTTGTCGATCATGCCAGGATCAATCGAATCGAGCTGTGTCTGGCCGTCGGGTAACGTTTGCGGAATACCGTCGACGCGCATCTGAATGCCGCGCACGCCAAACGCCGAACGTGCGCCAAAACCGCGGATTGCAATACGTAAATCCTGGGTAAAATTCGCCTGATTCTGGAAAAACACGCCGGGTGCACTGCGCGCAAATTCGTCGAGCGTCACGCCGGGTTGATAATCCTGCTGCGGATAGCGGTTAAAGTTTGAAATTGAATTCGGAATTTCATTAATCTGCCGCTCGGTGCGTGTCGCTGTGACGTTGATCGGGTTCAGTGTGATCGTTTTTGAAGTTGTGGTTGGTTCAGTAGATTCAGAGGGTTGTGCGGAAACCAGTGTGCCAAATCCAATCAGAAGAATGAAATTCAAGAAAAAAACAATTCGAAATCGATTACAAACGCGTAAATTTTGAATCGATGACTGGAGTGAATCAAACAAAGCGGCAAACACGGCAAAATAAATCGCTGGAATAGTGGAATTGCGGGCAAGTGTATCATTAACAGGGATGAGGACAAATCGGCCGGTCATCGCCATGTATTAAACGTATAGGTCAGGTACTTTACAAAAGGTGAACTTTACAATTTGCAAATGGTAAAGATAGTGAGTACCTTTCTGTTTTGACATAGAAACATTTGGAGATGGTAATGCCGAAAGTGAGCTCAAAAAGACAGGTTATATATTACCCGTTGCAGGATGTAACGCATTGGATATTCATCCAGGCGATGACATAGAGATATTCACCTACAAGAACCAATTCAATATCATCAAAAAAAGCCCGGTGCAGCTGCCGGTATTTTGAAAGCCGTAAAAGCCAATCAATCGATAACCGAACAAGAATCACTGATCAGCAATTTTGAATGATTGCCATTGATACGAATGTCTTGTTGCGCTATCTGTTGGCTGATGACGAACAACAATACAGTAAAGCGAGAAACCTCATTACAAGCCACCCCCCCGTTCTGATAACTGACGTTGTGCTGGTTGAAACGATCTGGATTATCGACAGCAATCGCGG
>JAGRFM010000129.1 GCA_020446045.1 Nitrosomonas sp. | reverse complement strand
GATTTTTGCGCCTATTTATTCAAAGTACTTGAACATAGCTACGGCTATGCCCCACGTACTTTTCACAAACATTCATCAAAAATCTGCTCGCGCAGAAATGCACATAACTCATGACGACACCCCCTAAGTTAACGGCTGATTAAAACAAGGCTGAAGGCTTATCGGGAAAATTGCATAAGTGAAGTTGAGGAAGAATGGCTCGATTTGTTTAATAAAATCCAGGAAATGTTGCTCGATCGGTTACATCAGTTTAATTTACAGCCCAGGTAGTGTTGTCTTAAAGTGTAATCGTTGAATAAGGTAAACGTTTTATTGCTTGGTTTTATTCTGAAAACTTATCGTAACAGAACCAATTCCGGCACAGAGTCAATGTTGTTCCAGATGATGGCGTTTTGTTCGAACTGGTCACCCAGTTTCATTGCTGTTTCAAGATCGATTCCGAGCACCAGGAAACCGGGCTCCCCGGGCCAGTCATTCGAGGGATGCTGTCCGATGCCATCCAGAAATACATAGCCGCTTTGTCTGAGTGTTTGTGCCAGTTTCGCTTGCTGTCTTGCGTTATCAGCATCACTTAAACGCTGGCTTATTGGGTTGTATGCCGTGATGAATGCACTACTTGTTACACGGTATTCCGTATTCAGTACAGCAAGCTCGGGGCAGGCTACACCAACCTTGAGTGTAAAAGGATTGCTGTTCAGAATGCGGTAATCGGTTTCCAGGTACGCTTGAATAAGAGCAGTGCCAATGGTCGAGTCTCGGAAGCAAGTAAGAGAGTATTCAGTTTTGATTTTCTTCTTCATCTTTATAATTTTTTGATGGATTATCCGGCTACTATAAACAGGAATGCCTTTCCACATAAAGCCTTTGTCGGATGTTTTATGCAAATTTTTCAACAGAATAATTTCAAAATTTATTTTTTATTTTTATTGCGAGGGTGTGTTTCTATCAGAAAATCGCAGTGATTTGATGTGTAGAATTAGGTAATATCGGTTTGGAACACACAATGGAAAATTGTTAATTAGTTAGAATTGAACGTATTGAAACCCGCGAATCGCATCGTATTGCTTGGTGCCAGCAATCTAACACTGTCATTGCAGCTTATTATTCAATTGATACAGCAGCATTGCGGCGGACCGAGTGAGGTATTTGTTGCCGCAGGCCATGGACGTTCGTACGGACAGAATAGCCGGGTTTTGGTGCGAGAACTGCCCGGAATCGTTCAATGTGGGTTGTGGCGGCAACTGCATTCGGTTAATACCGAGAGTATGCTTCCAACTTATGCTTTTTTGACCGATGTCGGCAACGATATTCCGTATGAAGCCGACCCAGATAAGATTCTTAATTGGGTGACCTGGTGTGTGGATCGATTAAAGATGCATGATGCTCGTATTGTAATGACTAATTTACCAATAGCGTCAATCGAATCGTTGTCTGAAATACGGTACAATCTATTACGAAAGGTGATGTTTCCTTCTTGCAGTCTTACCAGGAATGAGGTTGTTATGCGCGCGCGGATGGTGCATCAGGGGTTGATTGATTTGGCTGCGCGTAGACAGCTGGCGATAAGTGAGCTGGATCCAGGTTTAATGAGCTTTGACGGTATACATGTTGCATACTGGAAACGCCCGGTATTTTATCGGCAGTTGCTAAGACAGTTTGAGTTGTTTGAAAAAAGAGATCCGCGTTCGGATATGGAATTGAATCATAATAAGGTTGCGTCATCATCACAGCGTGATAGGTTTTTTTTGTCATGGCAACGGCGTCCGTGTTTTGCAGTGCGCCGGATATTTGGAAAAATAGAACGGCGTCAACAACCGAGCGGTTTTTTTAAAGATCAAACGACGGTATCGCTTTATTAAGTTTTAGACTTATGGTCAACTATTGACGGCGATACAGTTTCTGCCGGACTGTTTGGCTTTATATAAGGCATTGTCTGCTGCAGCGACGAGTGCTTGTCCAATTTCAGCCAATGTTTTGTTTTCATCGACAAACTTCTGGAAATCTGCAATTCCTATCGAAACTGTGACCTTGAGTGAATGCTCTTCGTGTTTGTAACGATGTTTTTGGATGCATTTACGGATACGTTCAGCGATTTCTTGCGCTCTTTGATGATCGGTATTGGGTAAAAGAACAACGAATTCTTCACCACCGTACCGTCCGACAACATCTGTAGCACGCAATTCTTTACGGATGATACCGGCGACTTGTTTGAGAATGAGATCGCCTGTGGCATGTCCGTAAGTATCATTAAAATGCTTGAAGTGATCAACATCAACAAACAGACAGCTTATCGGTGTTTTACTGCGTTTGCAGCGTGAAATCTCTTCCGGCAGGCGCTGCTCAAAAAAACGGCGATTGTTGATGCCGGTTAAAGCATCATTCAGGCTACTGTATTTTAACCGGTCACGTAAAAGTGTCATGTCAATGCAGATGGATATCACTGATCCCAGGTGTTGCAGAAAATCGGTGGCTGAATCCGTGACAAAACGATCTGCTTGTATGTCGCCGAACAGCAGGCATCCGATAATACGTTTTTCCTGAACCAGGGGTAAAGCCGCGACGCTTAGAATGGTTCTGTCAGTATTATTTGGTGACAGAAAGTAATGGTTATGGAGCATGCTGTCATACGGTCCCAGTTTGGGTAGTATCTCGGTTTCAAGGAGTTGTGTAATCATCTGTTTTTTATACTGAAAAAACAAATTTGGAAACAGTTTCTGGTAATCAATTTCACTGGCTAGTAATAGACGCCGGATATCATACTTCGGATCAAACAGTACCAGTGCAACTTGATCAAGTTCAAAATTTTTCGGACTTTCGGTAAGCAGTGTTTGTACCAGCGAGGCAAAGGACTCGCACTGCATCAGGCGAAGCTCCATTTGCTGGCAGCGGCGTAAGATGATTTCATTTTGCCATGCGTGTGAGATGAGCTGCTTATATTGACGATTCAGATTTTTTTTCTTTTGGCGTAAATTATTTTTTTTTCTTCTCATACAAAAAAAAGCCTATTAAATAGTTTGAATGACTGAATTGAAACTTTGGCTGCTGAGAAATTTTTAATTCAAAGGATAATTTTTATTTTCAAATTTTTTTAGGCGCGTATTTATTACTTGTTTTTAGCATTCATATAAGTGTAATGTGCTTTGTGATATATTCAAAAGTAAACGCTTGCTTTTGGTTTCATAATAATTGACTTGAGTTGCGTGTTGGTGAAAAAACAACACCTGCAATGGGTTTTGATAAAAGCTATAAGTTGAAATTACAGTGAACGAATAAAAGCAAGCAAATCATTATTAGGAATCAAAAGTTCGATTTGTACGGTGACCTTCAATAATTATTGAAGGATTATGGGCAATTGATGTGTAGGCTATTAGCCGGATAACTAAATGATGCAGGAGGCGGAATTGAATAACGCTCAATTTATTGTGCGCAAAGTTGCAGTACTAGGTGCGGGAGTAATGGGTGCTCAGATAGCAGCCCATTTGGTCAATGCCAATATTGAGACCTTGCTGTTTGAATTGCCGGCAGATAAGGGTGATGCCAACGCGAATGTAACCAAAGCCATTGAGAAACTGAAGAAGCTCGAGCCTTCACCGTTGTCGGTTAAGACCAAGGCTCAATTCATCCAGGCTGCAAATTACGATGAGCATCTGGAAAAACTGAAAGACTGCGATGTCGTGATCGAGGCCATTGCCGAACGTGTGGACTGGAAACAGGCGTTATACGAAAAAGTTGCGCCGCATCTCGGTGAACATACCATTTTTGCCAGTAATACTTCCGGTTTATCCATCAATACCTTGGCGCAGGCGTTTCCGGAAGCGTTGCGTCACCGGTTTTGCGGTATTCATTTTTTCAATCCGCCGCGTTACATGCATCTGGTCGAATTGATCCCGTGCGCACAAAGTGATTCGGATATGCTCGATTATTTGGAAGCATTTCTGGTGACCTATCTCGGCAAGGGTGTTATTCGTGCAAAGGATACCCCGAATTTTATCGCCAACCGCATCGGTGTATTCTCACTGTTGGCAACCATGCACCATGGACAGGCTTTCGGGCTAGGATTCGATGAAGTCGATGCATTGACCGGAACCTTGATTGGCCGTCCTAAAAGCGCAACGTTCAGAACGGCCGATGTGGTTGGACTGGATACCTTGGCGCATGTCATTAATACCATGCGGGATACGTTACCTGAAGATGCCTGGCATGCTTTTTTTGCCGTGCCGGACTGGTTGCAAAGATTGATCGATGAAGGTGCATTAGGGCAGAAAACCAAACGCGGTGTATATCAGAAAGTGGGCAAGGAGATTCAGGTGCTCGAACTGAAGACGAATGCTTATCGTCAATCCAGGGGGGAGGTGGATGAAGACCTTAAGCATCTGCTCAAATACACCAGTCCGTCGGATAAAATCGCTACACTAAGAAACAATTCACACCCTCAAGCCCAGTTTTTGTGGGCCATTCACCGTGACTTATTCCATTACTGTGCGACGCATTTGGCAACCATCGCCGATAATGTACGCGATATCGATCTGGCGATACGCTGGGGTTTCGGTTGGGAACATGGGCCGTTTGAGATCTGGCAAAACGCCGGCTGGAAACAGATTGCAACCTGGATTAGCGAGGATATCGCTGCGGGTAAAAGCTTGCGCGATACACCACTGCCTGACTGGGTGATGGAAGTCGCTGAACAGGCTTCGCCCGCCGTGCATACGTCGAAGGGATCCTATGCGCCGGCAGATAAAACATTACACCGGCGTTCGACATTACCTGTTTACCAGCGGCAGTTATATCCAGACAGATTGATCGGTGAAGAAGCCGTTTATGGAGAAACCATTTTTGAAACCGATGCCGTCAGAATGTGGCATACCGGAGACCGGATTGCGATTCTCAGTTTCAAGAGCAAAATGCATACTATTGGCAAGGATGTGCTGGATGGCATCAGCGAAGCGCTGCAGGAAGCTGAAAAAAACTGGCAGGCCATGGTTGTCTGGCAAACCGAACCGCCTTTTTCGGCAGGCGCCAACCTGAAGCAGGCTACAGAGAAACCTAAACTACCGCAAACTGAAAACAGTGCGCCGCCTCCGCCGCCACCCAAACCTACGGCATTTGATAAATTCTTTAAACAGTTCAAAAAATCCGCCCAGACCACTGTGCTCAAAGTCGCCAGGGAACTGGATGTGGCCGACAAGCTGATGGCCAAGAAACTGGCGGAAGTGGAAGCGATGATTCATCAGTTTCAACAGATTTCGCAGAAATTGCGGTATTCGATGGTGCCAACGGTTGCAGCCGTCGATGGATTGGCGCTCGGTGGCGGATGTGAATTTGTGATGCACTGTGATCGAACGGTTGCGACGATGGAAACCTATATCGGACTGGTCGAAGCAGGCGTCGGTTTGTTGCCGGCGGGTGGCGGTTGCAAGGAATTTGCGCTCAGATCGGCACAGCAGGCGCTGGACGGTGATCCGTTTCCGCTGTTGAAAAAATACTATCAGACCGTAGCAATGGCCGAGCTTGCAAAAAGCGCTGAACAAGGCAAGGAACTGGGTTTTCTGCGCCCTTCGGATATCATTATCATGAACCGTTTTGAATTGTTGCATATTGCAAAACTGCAAGCGCTTGCTTTGGCCGAAGCCGGTTATCGTCCGCCACTGCGTTCGAGCGCTATTCCTGTGGCGGGAAATACCGGTATCGCAACGATAAAAAGTCTACTGGTCAACATGCGCGAAGGAGAATTTATTTCCGAACACGACAATCTGATTGGTGAAAAAATCGCCTATGTCATGTGCGGTGGTGATTTGACGCCTGGCAGCCTGGTGGACGAAGACTGGCTCCTTGAACTGGAGCGCGCAGCATTCATGGAGTTGCTCGCGACCGAGAAAACCCAGGCGCGTATTGAACATACCTTGAAAACAGGAAAACCGCTCAGAAACTAGATTTATACTACGCTCAAGTATGAGATATCCAAGGAGAATTTAAATGGCAAAGCAAACTCAAGATGCTTACATCGTAGCCACTGCTCGAACACCCGTTGGCAAAGCTCCACGCGGTATGTTCAAGCATGTCCGTCCCGACGATATGCTGGTGCATGTCATTAAAACTGTAATGCAACAATGCGAGGGACTCGATCCCGCCGCAATTGACGATGTTGTTGTCGGCTGTGCCATGCCGGAGGCGGAGCAGGGGATTAATGTCGCTCGCGTGGCTTTGTTGCTGGCCGGTCTGCCGAACAGCGTTCCAGGAATGACAATTAACCGCTTCTGTGCGTCTGGATTGCAATCGGTGGCAATAGCGGCTGACCGCATCCGGCTCGGGGAGGCCGATGTCATGATTGCGGGCGGTACGGAAAGCATGAGTATGGTGCCGATGATGGGTAATAAAGTGGCAATGAACCCTGAAATGTTCGAACATGATGAAAACGTTGCGATTGCATATGGCATGGGTATGACCGCCGAGAAAGTTGCCGAGCAATGGAAAGTCAGCCGGGAAGCGCAGGATGAGTTTGCCTACACCAGCCATCAGCGCGCTTTGAAAGCTATTGAAAATGGCGAGTTTTCTCAAGAGATTGCGCCGTATACCGTCGATGAAAAATACCCGGATCTCGTGACGCATCAGGTGCGTGAAGAAATTTCGGTAAAAAACACCGACGAAGGGCCGCGCGCCGATACCAGCCCGGAAGCGCTTGCCAAATTGCGTCCCGTTTTTGCTGCACATGGATCGGTGACGGCGGGTAACAGTTCGCAAATGTCAGACGGCGCCGGTGCCGTGGTGCTCATGAGTGAGGCGGCCATGAAGCGTTTTAATTTGTCACCGCTGGGACGCTTTATCGGTTTTTCGGTGGCGGGTGTTCCACCGGAGATTATGGGTGTGGGTCCGATCAAGGCGATACCCAAGGTATTGGAACAAACCGGTATCAAACAGGATGAACTTGACTGGATCGAATTAAACGAAGCCTTTGCTGCGCAAAGTCTGGCTGTGATACATGATCTTGGTCTGGATCGGGAAAAAGTCAATCCGCTCGGCGGTGCAATTGCGTTGGGTCATCCGCTTGGAGCAACCGGTTCGATACGCGTAGCGACGTTGATGCACGGTCTACGCCGCCATAACAAGAAATACGGCATGGTGACCATGTGTATCGGCAGCGGTATGGGTGCGGCAGGTGTGTTTGAGGCGCTGTAGATATGTGTAGTCTAGGCTGATCTGCCCAGCACGTCCCTGTGATGCTGTAGATGATCACTGATGAACGTACTGATAAAGTAATAACCGTGGTCGTAACCGGGATGATAACGCAGTGTGAGTTTCTGCCCGGCTTCCTCGCAGGCCGCTTCCAGTCGCTTGGGATTGAGTTGTGCCTGAAGAAATTGATCGTTCAGTCCCTGGTCGACCAGAATATGACTGGTGCTGTATCCATCCTTGATTAAAGCGGTTGCGTCATGGCTGCGCCAGACGTTTTGATCTTCACCCAGATAAAACCCGAACGCTTTTTGTCCCCACGGGCAATCAATCGGTGCGGTAATCGGTGCCAGTGCCGAAACAGACCGAAACAGGTTGGGATGGCGCAATGCAAGTGTCAGCGCGCCATGTCCGCCCATCGAATGCCCGCAGATGCCGATTTTGTTTTTGTCCGTGGGAAACTGATTGACAATGATCCCGTATAACTCTTGCGTGATGAAGCTTTCCATCAGGAAGTGTTTTGACCAGGGTTGTTCGGTGGCGTCCAGATAAAATCCTGCGCCAGCACCGAAGTCCCAGTCGTCCGCTTCGCCCGGAATCCCCGTATCGCGGGGACTGGTGTCCATGGTGACCAGCATCAGGCCATATTCCGCGGCATAGCGTTGCGCACCGGCTTTGATCATGAAGGTCTCTTCCGTGCAGGTTAGCCCCGCAAGAAAAAAAACGACGGGTACAACACCGTGCTGTGCCTGCGGTGGCTGGTAGACGGAAAACCGCATCGGTAATCCGATTACCGATGAATCCTGTTGATAAAAGCCTTGTGTGCCGCCAAAACAGATGTGCTGACTGCGTGTTTCCAGTAGCTGTTCCATCAGTAAACCACGACCGACCGGATCGATTCACCGGCTTTCATGAGTTTGAAGCCTTCGTTGATGTCTTCCAGTTTGAGGGTATGCGTAATCAGTGAATCGATATTGATTTTGCCCTCCATGTACCAGTCGACGATTTTGGGTACATCAGTGCGCCCTCGTGCACCGCCGAATGCCGAGCCTTCCCATTTACGTCCGGTAACCAGTTGAAAAGGGCGCGTGCTGATTTCTGCACCGGCTTCTGCAACACCGATAATGATGCTGCGCCCCCATCCTTTATGACAGCATTCCAGCGCCTGACGCATGACTTTGGTATTTCCGATGCATTCGAAACTGTAGTCTGTCCCACCGCCGGTGAGTTGAGTTACAGCGTCGACAATATCCGGCGTATCGTTCGGATTCAGGAAGTGCGTCATGCCGAATTCACGTGCCAGAGTTTCACGCTGCGGATTGATGTCGATACCGATAATTTTGTCAGCGCCGACCATTTTTGCGCCTTGAATGACATTCAAACCAATGCCGCCCAGTCCGAATACGGCAACATTGGCGCCCGCTTCGACTCTGGCGGTGAACAGCACTGCGCCTATGCCGGTAGTAACGCCGCAACCGATGTAGCAGACTTTGTCAAATGGTGCGTCTGGACGGATTTTTGCCAAAGCGATTTCAGGAACGACAGTGTAATTCGAGAATGTCGACGTGCCCATGTAATGGAACAGGGGGGTGCCATCCAGTGAGAAGCGCGACGTGGCGTCGGGCATCAAGCCCTGACCTTGCGTGCTGCGGATGGCCTGGCATAAATTGGTTTTCTGCGACAGACAGAACTTGCATTCGCGGCATTCGGGCGTGTATAGCGGAATAACATGATCGCCAACTTTGAGCGATTTGACGTCCTTACCCACTTCGACAACGATGCCAGCGCCTTCGTGGCCCAGTACAGCCGGAAACAAACCTTCAGGATCGGCGCCGGAGAGTGTGTAATAATCGGTATGACAGATTCCTGTGGCTTTGATTTCTACGAGCACTTCCCCGGCTTTAGGCGCTTCCAGGTCAATAGTTTCAATGGTAAGCGGTTGGCCTGCCTGCCAGGCAACTGCTGCTCTTGTTTTCATACAAAGTTCCTTTGTGGTAAATGTATCGATCGTCTATTCACTTTGATGGCGCGTATCAGGAGAATATTTTACCGCGTGAAAAGGACTGTGGGTGTTTGATTTATATTCCTGAATGATGCAAAAATGGCAAACAAGAAAGAAAAATAGCATCTGTTTTTAGGAAAATGAAATCTGTGAAAAATTCAGTCCTCAAATAGCAACGTTTGTTACTTTGTACTCAGCATTCAATAATTTGCCCTTTTTTTATGAAGAATACTTTGTTTCTACCGGCAGCTTTGGCGGCATAGAGTGCTCTATCGGCTGCTTTTACCAATTGCTCGGCATTGTTGATCGTGGGTTCCTTTAATGCAATACCGATACTGATAGTGACATGAATAGCTTTGTGTGTAGCCGTGATTAACTTGTTACTGACTTGTTTGCGCAATCGTTCAGCAAAAATAATAATTGACTTTTCATCCGTGTTTTTATCCTGACAAATTACTAGAAATTCTTCACCGCCCAAACGGCAAAAGAAATCACCACTGCGTGCTATGCTATGAATGGTAGTTGCTACTTCTTTCAGTACGGCGTCCCCGATGTCGTGTCCGTATTTGTCATTAATGCTTTTGAAGTGATCAATATCGATGAGCAAAGTGGCCATCAAATGATTTGAGCGGTTACTTGCATTCCAGGTTCTTGTCAAAGCTTCCAGTCCTGCACGCCGATTGGGTAATTCCGTCAATATGTCTGTCAGTGCTGCTTGTTCAAGTTTGCGGTTTGATAGTGCAAGTTCTGCGGCAAATTGTTTAAGTTGTGACTGATCCTGTTCCCAGGACTCCTGTAATCTTCTGTAATGCCAGGCTGCACGTAACCGGGCGCGAAAAATACGAATATTGATTGGTTTTGTTATGTAATCGTCGACACCTGCTTCAAAAGCATCCGTAATTTTTTCTTCATCTTCAAGGTTGGTCAACATAATAATGTACATTTTTTGGCCCACTTCTGTGGTGCGTAAGGCCTGGGTTAATTCGAGCCCGTTCATAACCGGCATGAGCCAATCCGTTATGATCACATGTGGTGTGATTTCCAAAGCTAACGATAAACCCTGTTGACCATTCTCTGCTGAATAAACGGAATGTCCCAGGATGTCGGATAGAATTTTTTGTATCAGAATGCGGCTGGGTGATTCATCTTCGACAACCAACACACGAAGAGAAGAGGGTTCCGGGGTGTCTTCGATATACTTTTCAATCGTTTTGTTTATGGTTTGCAAGGAAGGAAAGGCAGTGTCAGGAATTGTTAACAGTGTTTTCCAGGCTTGCCATTCCTGTATGATTTGTTTGTTCAGATCAACAAATAAATTCATTTCAAGCCCTAATTTTTTGGCAAGCAAAATCAATTCCGCTGACTGTTCCTCTTGTTCAGATTCGGCGTTCATTGCCTGGTCGGCGACTATTTTTGCCAAATGAAACAACTGCATCAATTGATAAGCACGGGATTCTTCCAAGAACTCCGATTCCAGTGGCTCTTCATGATAATAAATGGGTTCGATCAAAACCGTGGTAAATCCGGCATCGTCCAGCATAGCGGCTGTCATTTCATTATGATCAATACCAAAACAACGATTCTCCTGTATTGTTAATGGCGTTTTCGGATCATGTTTTTCGAGTATTGCAGAATATTTTTCAGGGTAAACAGTGGCCAATGCCAGACACCCAATACGCGCCAGTAATCCACAAGCAAACAGTTCTTCTCGAACACTTATTCGGATAACGCCGCCAAAAGTTTCCAGAGCAATAGCCATGAGTAAAGAGTGAGACCAGAATTTCTGGAAATCAAAGGATTTACAATAACCCTGTTGATACTGATCAATCAGAGAAAAACTGAGTGCCAATTGCTTGACAGCTATTAGGCCGAGATGCAGGACAGCATCGTGAACCGATGTGATAGCCCTGGTGGTTTGCCTGATCAGGTTGGCGCGGCGTATTAATCGATAAGAAAGTGTCGGATCGGTCTGGATAAGCTTGGTGATTTCATGAATGGAACAGTCTTCTTTCTGGCACATCTGTGTTATGGCCAGGGCAACCCCCTTTGGGCTGGGTAACGATTCTTTAAAATCGAGGTGCTCAATATTTTTTATTTTCAAATTGTTTTGCTAATTAAAATATTGATGGGTAGTTTGTGTTGACATTATCTGACTTTTCATAATTCGGATATTACCTTAAAATTTTCGTCAGGGCGACAAATACGCTATCAATTTGATATTTTTAGATACCGTGTTGTGTCTTTTGACAATAAAACGGCTGTTACTTGACTAAATCATAAGGTAAGCTATCGGCCGAATGGCCGATTAATCCGGATTTGAACCGTAATTTGAGCCACCGGTTTTTAGCCAGTGGAGTATTCACAAAAATAATTAAATTAATATGTGCTTCTCAGCATCAGCCAGTTTTACGGTATCTGCGGGTTTGATTCCGGTGGGAATATATTGTTTGTACAAAGCTAACAAGCGTAGAGATCATAAGCTTTTTTGGCCATTTGCGCTTTATCCTCTTGTTTTTGGCATACAGCAGGCTATAGAAGGATGGCTATGGTTATCACTTGAAACAGGAGGCGTGGAGTCGCTACGAATACCTGCGTTGAGTTTCGTGTTTTTTTCGCATTTTTTCTGGTTATTCTGGATACCGTATTCATGCTATACCATCGAAACAACGGATAGAAAAAAACGTTTGTTTTTCTTTACAACGATTATGGGAAGTGTGTTCGGTCTGGCAATGTTTCTCCCGGTTATCATCTATGCTGACTGGATGAGCGTTTCCTTAGTGCAGCATTCCATTTCTTATGAGCTCAAACTGTTGTTTGATGACTTTGTACCGCGCATTGCCGTGCGCGGTTTTTATGTTTTGGTAATTCTGGTGCCTTTGCTGTTATCGTCCTGGAGGTTTCTGCGTTATTTCGGCGTCATTATTGCGCTGTCTGTCTTGATGGTGGTGTCGTGGTATCCCCAGACTTTTATTTCAGTATGGTGTTTTTTTGCTGCCATTATGTCTGCTTATATGTTGACCCTATTCATTTGTCTGGAGAAACAAAAAACGGTACAGTTTTTAAAATAAAAATTGCCGATATGCCGTCAATAGCTAAAACTTCAGACCACGCCAACTTCATGCGCCTGCAAGTCGGCATGGTAACTGGAACGCACCATCGGGCCGCAAGCAGCGTTGGTGAAACCCATCTCGTTTGCGGCCTGTTCGAAAACCTTGAATCCTTCGGGGGTAACATATCGTTTTACCGGTAAGTGACCGATGCTGGGTTGCAGATACTGGCCGATTGTCAGCATTTCAACCTCATGTTCTCGCAAATCACGCAGTACTTCCAGAATTTCCTCGTCGGTTTCGCCGAGCCCCAGCATCAAGCCGGATTTGGTTGGAATGGCCGGGAATTTGTTCTTGAAATCCTTTAACAGCTTTAACGAATGCCTGTAGTCGGCACCAGGGCGGCATTGTTTATACAATCTGGGTACGGTTTCGAGATTGTGGTTCAAAACATCCGGTGGACAGGCTGCGAGTTTTTCGAGTGCTACTTCCAGTCTGCCCCTGAAGTCCGGCACCAGTATTTCAATTTTGGTCTGTGGAGCATGCTCACGAATCGCTTGAATACAATCGGTAAAATGCTGCGCGCCGCCGTCGCGTAAATCATCACGGTCTACGCTGGTTATTACAACATAACGCAGCCGCATGGCCGCTATAGATTGCGCCAGGTGCAGCGGTTCTTCAGGATCGGGTGGTTTGGGCCGGCCATGTGCTACATCGCAAAACGGGCAGCGCCGGGTACAGAGATCGCCCAGAATCATAAATGTGGCGGTGCCTTTCCCAAAACATTCGCCGATGTTCGGGCACGAAGCTTCTTCGCAGACCGTATGTAATTTCTTTTCCCGCAGTATGCGTTTGACTTCGTAAAAAGCATGGCTGTTTGGGGAGCGTACACGTATCCAGGAAGGCTTGCGCAGTATGTCTTCTTTTGTCTGGCAGTCTATTTTGACTGGGTTGCGTGCTGTTTTTTCTGCGCCTTTCTGACGAATTTCTGAACTCATAATCGTTACAATTCAATCCTTTTTTTGATCAATTCCGTTTGTAAATGTTCGGCCAGTTTATGCTGAATGGTATCCAGTTCATCAACGATACCCTGGTCTTTCATTTGTGTAATCTGGAGACCGGCGTAGCCGCATGGGTTTATGGCGGTGAATGGTTTCAAGTCCATATTGGTATTCAGTGCAATGCCGTGATAGCAGTAGTTTTTTTTTATTTTCAATCCCAATGATGCAATTTTAGCTGTGCCAACATAGACGCCGGGAGCATCTATACGGCCATGTGCTTGGATATGATAATTATCCAATAACTGTATTACTGCCTGTTCCATGCATCTTACCAGTTCACGTACACCCAGTTTGAGTCGGCGGATATCCAGCAATACATAAGCGATCAACTGACCGGGACCATGGTATGTGATCTGCCCGCCGCGGTCTGTTTTGACAACAGGGATACCGTTATTGAACAGCAGATGCTCCGGTTTTCCGGCTATACCCTGGGTATAAACCGGCGGGTGTTCCAACAGCCATATTTCATCAATTGTCTCAATAGTGCGTTTGGCGGTAAAGTCCTTCATCGCCTGCCAGGTTGAATGATAATCGGCCAATCCCAATGTTCTAATAATAAACTGTTGATGTGAAATATCCTGCACTTTCAATTTTGCACTTGATTTATACAATCGCTATAGCACGATGGAAACCATAGGGTGGCCGGTTAGCGCGCTGTATAAGGCATCCAGCTGATCACGGGAGGTCGCGCGAATCGTGCAGGTAATACTGAGGTAGTTACCGCCTTTGCTTTCACGTACTTCAATCGTGGTTTCATCAAAATCAGGTGCATGATGCTTGACAATGGACACTGCTGTTTGTGTAAAGTCTTGTTCTGCTTTTCCCATGATTTTAATTGGAAAATCACAAGGATACTCAATTAAGGATTCTTCGGTCATACACTTTGTTTATTGAGCTGACGGATTGCCGCGCATATGCGTTGCTTTATATTGTTGGTATAACTGGTGCAACTGTCGGAATTTCGGTCCGGGGTTACCTGAGCCAACAGCTTTACCGTTCAAATGAGTAATGGCCATGATTTCGCGGGTAGAGGAAGTCAACATGATTTCTTCCGCACCGAACAATTCATCTTCTGCTATTTCTCTTACTTCATGAATGATGCTGTTACTGGCTGCCAATTCCAATGTGACATCGTATGTGATGCCGGGTAGCATTAGATGGCTTTTCGGCGGTGCCAGCAACACTTGGTTTTTAACTACAAAAATATTGCTAGCCGAGCCTTCGGTCAGGTATCCGTCTCGGATTAAAATAGTTTCAGAGGCTTCTGCATCCGTAGCAAGTTGCCTTAATAACACATTCGGTAGCAGGGAAATCGATTTAATATCACACCGAACCCAGCGATTGTCATTGGCCGTTACCGCCTTGACGCCGTTTTCGAGTAATTCGGCCGATGGCGGGAGCAGTGGGCTGCTCATTATGAATACCGTGGGTGGTACATCCGGGAATGCATGGTCGCGTTTGGCAACGCCACGTGTAATATGCAAATAGACCGATTGATCCTCTCCCGGATTTTGCTCGATCAATTGCGCTATTAATTGCCGCCATTCATTGTTAGTGTGTGGATTTTTAAGCCGGATGCCGTCAAGACTGTGTTGCAGGCGATGCAAATGTTCAACGACTCTGAACGGTCTGCGCGAGTAGACCGGTATGACTTCATAAACACCATCGCCGAAAATGAAACCTCTATCGAGTACTGAGACGCAAGCTTGATCAAGCGGCATGAATTGGCCGTTCAGATATATCATAGGGTGCCTTATCGATTTTTTTGAAAGCGATCAAAGATAATAAAAACTGTAAAACAGCGTACTGCTGACCGGTAACCGTTTAATTAAACAATAACATTAAACTGTCCCAAGCCCGGCCAATAAAACCACCTTCACCAACATCCTCCAGCGCGACCAGCGGATAAGTTTCAACCAGTTTTCCGTTCAGTGTGAACTTCACCGATCCCACTTCTTGTCCGATACTTACAGGTGCAATCAACGGTTGTTTATATTCCATAGTGGCTTTTAAATGGTCAGCCTGACCTTTTGGAATAGTGAAAAACACATCGGTATTGAACCCGGCTTTGAAGATGTCCTGTGCACCTTTCCACAGTTCAATGGAAGTTAGCACTTCACCTTTCTTGTACAGATGTACCGTATCGTAGAACTGGAACCCGTAATTGAGTAACCGTTGGCTCTCCTTGCTGCGCTCACTGGCCGATTTGGTTCCCATAATGACGGATATCAACCGGCGTTTGTCGCGTTTTGCTGAAGTAATCAGGCAGTAACCGGCAGTTTTTGTCCAGCCTGTTTTCATGCCGTCGACATGCGGATCAAGCCATAACAAACGATTGCGGTTGGGCTGGGTAATATCGTTGTAGGTATATTCCTTGAGCGAGTACAGGGGATAAAATTCGGGAAAATCGCGAATAATCGCTGCGGCGAGTAATGTCAGATCATGCGCCGACGTGTAATGATTGGGGTCGGGTAGTCCTGTCGTATTCATGAAGTGCGTGTTTTTCATTCCCAAACGCTGTGCTTCCTGATTCATCATTTGAACAAAAATTTCTTCTGAACCTGCAACCGCTTCGGCCAACGCGATACACGCATCGTTACCGGACTGTACAATCATGCCGCGAATAAGCTGGTTTACCGTGACTTCCTTGTTTGGTTCAATAAACATGCGCGATCCGATCATGCGCCATGCTTTGTTGGAAACGGATACAACCTGATCGAGCTGTATGCGATTCTGCTTGAGCGCAGAAAACACGATATATGCCGTCATTAATTTGGTCAGTGATGCGGGTTCGACACGTTCATGCGTATTATGACTGGCTAACACCTGCCCAGACTGATAGTCAGACAACATATATGATTTTGCGGAAATCGATATCTCAGGTTGTTGCTGGGCAGATAGTGGCATCGACAGAAATGTTGCCAGACCGATCAATAGGGGTAATAAGTGTTTCATGAATTTGCACAGAAAATAGATATTATAGCCTGCAGAAAAAAAATCATAAACCAGGTTGTTTGATGTTTATCGCCATAACATCGCTTTAAAGAAGCTGGTATATTAATTTTGGATTAGGATGTTGATCCGGTTTTTTGCGAACGATCGATAATTCCGGTATGAAAGGCCAGTTTTCCCTGGTTGCGTTCATTAAAATAGCGTCTAAGCGGATCATGAATGACACGGAAAGCCATTTCATTCCACGGAATTTCTGCTTCGGACACGAGCTTGACTTCACTGCTTTCGACTCCCGGTTTAAAATCCAGATCCAGTAATTTGGCACGAAACAGGGCGTAGACTTGACTGATGTGTGGCAAACTGTAGATGGCATAAAGATCGCCAATTTCAACGCGTGCATTGGCTTCTTCCAGCGTTTCCCGAGCTGCCGCTTGTGCCAGCGTTTCATTGTTTTCCATAAACCCCGCCGGTAACGTCCACCATCCCAGTCTGGGTTCAATCGCACGACGGCATAACAGAATTTTGTCTTCCCATTCGGGTATGCAGCCGACGACCATTTTGGGATTTTGATAATGAATCTCATGGCATACGGTGCATACATGGCGTAGCAATGTGTCCCCATCCGGAATGCGCAGCTCTACTTGTGCACTGCAACTACTACAAAATTTCATGTTTTTCTTAATTCTCCTGATGGTTCAAAATCGGTTGTTTTTTCAATATAAACGTTTCGTTATTCAACAACGAAGTGCCTTTCGGCCAATGCATTACCCATTTGATCATGCAGCGCGACTTTCCATGCACCAATATTTTGTTTGCGTAACAGTTTCTTGGCATTGGTTCGCCATTGATCGGCCCCAATTTGAAGTTTTGTTTCTGCCATATGCCGGCCTTCAAAATACCAATCAACGATTACATATTGGTTTGCAAGACCGTGTAATTCAATAAAAAAATAAATGCTTTTGTTTTTACCGTCTTCAATTGCAATACGGTGTAATTCGTCAACAGGTTCCCGGTGGCGGATTTGATGCGTCAGATGCGCGCGAATAACACTAGGATGATCTGCCATAGAGACATTTGAATCTGATTGAACAGATTCGTTCATGATATCGCTGTTATCTTTTGGCGCGTGCGATGTTGCCAGATGTTTGTCAGCAGCCATTTCTGTTGGCTTGGTGGGCGGTCGTGGAGAAGCCGGCTCTATCGTCCTTGCGGCACTGGATGGTTTATTTTGGGGTGCAGGCACATTCGGTACATTCTCGGGATCGTTTTGCGCATCAATCGCGGTTAAAACGGCGGTATCTGCTGATGTTGAAGGCTGAATATCATCAAATGTATTAAATCGTGATGAATAATCTACAGGATAATCCGATTCTGTTAGCACTCCGTTAGTACTCTCAAGGCTGCTTGTTCCGGTATTATTCAGGAAAAAGTATGCTGCAGAACCAGTGAGTGCAATAAAAATTGTTGACGCAATTGTTATCTTGCGCCAGTCAAATGGCAGCTTTTCTTGATCGTCCCAGTGATCAACGGTGTGCTGTGTCTCCAAAACTTCCTGTTCATTTGGGTCTTCTGTCTCAAGTGATGTGGATTGTTGAAGGTTTATACGAATTCTTAGTTTGTTATCAGACATTTTTGAACCATCGAATCAATTGACGATTTATCGGGATACGCGCACTTTTAGCAAGAAACCTATTAAAATCAAACCGGGATTTTGATCATTTAAAATTAATTTTAACCTAAAAACCTCAGTTGGATGGTGTTTAGAGTGCTTTGTTTTTTATTTTTGGCAAGGCGCAATTTATATTTTTATTCATCAATTTCAAATGATTTGTATTTTACAATGACGGCTTTCATGAAAGAATCCGGTACAACCGAAAGAAAAAAATCAAATAGACATCATGAATTCTGAGTTGGAATCTGTTCAGCAACAATTGAAGGGGCTGCGAGAGCAAATCGAACTGTACAATTACCAGTATTATGTATTGAATGATCCGTCTATACCGGATGCTGAGTTTGATCGATTGTTTCGCCAACTTCAAGATATTGAGCAACGCTGTCCACAACTGGTCACTGCTGAATCACCGACACAGCGTGTAGGTGCTGCGCCGCTCAAGGCGTTTTCGCAAGTCACGCATAGTGTGCCAATGTTGTCATTGAATAACGCATTTGATGAAACGGAAGTAAAGGCATTCGACCGCCGGGTTTGTGAAGGATTGGCCGGTTTTTCTGAAAACCAGGTTGAATATGCGGTTGAACCCAAATTTGACGGTCTTGCGGTGACGCTGCACTATGAAAAGGGTATTTTTAAAATAGGTGCAACGCGTGGAGATGGTTATACTGGCGAGGATATTACCCATAATTTGCGTACGATAAAATCAATACCGCTATCGCTACCGGTAAAAGCAGTGCCTCATTTTTTGGAAGTGCGTGGTGAAGTATTGATGCTGAAAGCAGACTTTAGTCGTTTGAATGAAAAACAATTGCAAAAGGGGGAAAAGCTATTTGCCAATCCACGAAATGCTGCTGCCGGTTCGTTACGTCAGCTTGATGCTGCAATTACGGCGAAACGGCGTTTAATGTTTTTTGCATATGGTATAGCGCCGAATCAGGATGCACGCGTTCCGCAAGACACGCACAGTGCTGTCATGGCTTATCTTGCCGGTCTGCGCTTCCCGGTCGCGCGTGAATGCACTGTGGTAAAGGGGGCTGAAGCGTTAATCACATACTACAATAACATTGCGGCACAACGTGAACAGTTGCCTTACGATATTGATGGCGTAGTTTATAAAGTCAATGCTCTGGAACAACAGGAAAAGCTGGGGTTTGTCGCGCGTGCACCGCGCTTTGCCCTGGCGCATAAATTTCCGGCGCAGGAAGCCATAACGCGATTGCTTGATATTGACGTCCAGGTTGGACGAACAGGTGCGCTGACACCTGTCGCACGGCTGGAGCCGGTTGTTGTCGGCGGTGTGACCGTAACCAACGCTACCTTGCACAATGCCGACGAAATCGACCGTAAAGATGTCAGAATCGGAGATACGGTCATTGTCCGGCGTGCGGGCGATGTCATTCCTGAAGTCGTGTCCGTTGTGCTTGCACAGCGTCCCAAAGATACAAGTACATTTACCATGCCACAAAACTGCCCGGTTTGTGGTTCAAAAGCAGTACGCCCTGAAGGTGAAACCGTTTCCCGTTGCACGGGCGGATTATTTTGTCCTGCGCAACGCAAACAGGCAATTTTGCACTTTGCTTCACGCCGTGCATTGGATATCGAAGGGTTGGGCGAAAAACTGGTTAATCAGTTGGTCGATAATGCCATTGTCAAAACACCTGCCGATCTGTATTTATTGGGGCTGTTGGCGTTGGCTAATCTTGAACGCATGGCTGAGAGATCGGCCAACAATATTTTGGCTGCGATTGAAAAAAGCAAACAAACCACACTGGCACGATTTATTTACGCACTGGGTATCCGTAATGTCGGTGAAGCGATAGCCAAGGATCTGGCTCGCCATTTCGGCAGTCTGGATAGTTTAATGAATTCCAGTATGGATGATTTATTACTTGTGCCTGATGTCGGCCCTGTTGTCGCGCAAAGTATTCTGGATTTTTTTGCCGAAGCGCATAACCGGGAAGTCATTGAACGACTGCGTGCAAGCGGTGTACATTGGGTAGAAAATACCGAAACATCGCCAAAATTGTCAGAAAACAGTATGATCAGCGGCAAAACGTTTGTGCTGACCGGTGCATTGCCCACGATGACTCGTGAAGAAGCCAAAGCTCAAATTGAACAGCGTGGCGGAAAGGTTACGGGTAGTGTTTCCAGAAAAACCGATTATGTTGTAGCCGGAAACGATCCTGGCAGTAAATATGAAAAAGCCGTAGGCCTGGGCATTCCCTTGTTGGACGAAGACGGACTCAAAAAACTACTTCAATTGATTTAATCCATGTTAACTAAAGAACAGAGCGAACAGATTCTCACAACAGCAGATTTAATTTATCCCTCAGAAATTATCGAACAAACCGTGCAACGTTTGGCCGATGAAATAACGGAAAAAATGGCGGAATGTTTTCCTCTGGTATTATGTGTCATGAAAGGCGGGATTATTTTTGCCGGGCATTTATTACCTAAGTTGGCATTTCCACTTGTTTTTGATTGTATACAGGTGTCACGTTATCATAATAAAACAAGGGGTGGCGAATTGGACTGGGTTTTATTTCCGCAGCGTGAAGAAATAAGAGGGCGTTCGGTATTGGTCATTGACGATATTCTCGATGAAGGGGTCACATTGACCGAGATACGGAGAAAAGTGCTCGAATGTGGTGCGCGCTCATTCCATAGCGCAGTACTTGTCGATAAAAATTTAGGTAAAGCAAAAGCTTTTCAGGCCGATTTTGTTGGACTAAGCCTTCCGAATCGCTATGTGTTCGGTTTTGGTATGGACGTGCATGGCGCTTGGCGGAATTTGCCGGCTATTTATGCAATCCATGCGGAAACTAAACAATTGTAGCGGTATAAATGGTATTTGCTGGGTATTGTGCATAATTGGAGATGGATTCATGGATGACATGGAACAACTGACAGAAAGACAACAGCGTGAACTCGAATATCATCGAGAGCATGCTAAGCAACATATGGCGCTACTGGAGAAACCGGTAAACTTTAGTATTGTCCTCAGTGAGGATAGAAGATGGTGGAATGCATCTTGGGAAATGTATACTTATTTACGCAATAAAGACATTAAAGGGAAGAATGTCCTTGTCGTAGGCTGCGGTTTTGGCGATGATGCACTTTTTCTGGCGAAGTGTGGTGCAAATGTGAAAGCTTTCGATTTGTCACCTGAATCGCTTCTTATAGCGGGTAAGCGTGCAGAAAAGGAAGATCTAGATATCGAATTTAAAGAAATGCCTGCGGAAAAACTGGAGTATGAAAATGATTTTTTCGATTTTGTTATTGCGCGGGATATTCTGCATCATGTTGATATTCCCAAATCCATGAATGAAATCCTGAGAATATCCAAACCAGGCGCCATATTCTGTTTTAATGAAGTGTATTCACATTCGATTACGCACCGGATCCGTTATTCAAATTTTGTGGATAAATGGTTGTATCCCAAGCTGGTCAATTTTGTGTACGCCGGTAACAAACCCTATATTACGGAAGATGAACGTAAATTGACCGAACAGGATATAAACGTTATAGCAGCGTCTATGGCGAAACCGGAAATGGAAAAGTATTTTAATTTCTTTATTGGCAGGTTATTGCCGGATAAATGGTTATTTTTAGTCAAGTTGGACAGGTTATTGTTATACCTTTTATCACCGATTGCGAAATTTTTGGGAGCAAGAGTATTGATAGCCGGGACTTTGAAAAAATTCAAGTAAACGTTAGAAAATCTTAATACATCAACTTTAGAATAACTGACAGGGAATATGCTAGCAGTAATCGGCGGCAGTGGCATGGCGCAATTGTCTTGCCTTGAAATATCGCATCGTGAAATTATACGGACGCCGTATGGGGAGCCTTCGGGGCCTTTTACGTTTGGCAGAATCAATAATCAGGAGATTGTTTTTCTGGCCCGCCATGGACATGGTCATACGATACCGCCGCATCAGGTTAATTACCGCGCCAATATTTGGGCATTGAAAACATTGCAACCTGAGCATGTCATTGCGGTTGCCGCAGTGGGGGGCATACGTGATTATATGTCGCCTGGCAGTCTGGCTGTGCCCGATCAAATTATTGACTACACTTACGGGAGAGACTTTACATTTTTTGACAGCAGAGATGAACCGGTAACGCATATCGACTTTACCCGACCTTACACACCCGAGACGCGTGTGCTGATTTTAAAGGCTGCCCGTCAAGCCGGAAAAACCATTATTGATGGCGGTGTTTATGCTGCAACACAAGGGCCTCGTTTAGAGACTGCGGCTGAAATCAACCGGCTGGATCGCGATGGTGCGGATATTGTCGGTATGACGGGAATGCCTGAAACCGCTTTGGCAAGAGAGCAGGGGTTAAATTATGCAACGCTGGCGGTTGTCGCCAATTTTGCCGCCGGCCGTGGCAATAATGTCGAAGGCGTTCCGTTAAAAGAAATCTATGCCATCCTGGATCAGGCGATGGTGCACGTCAGAAATATCCTGGAACATGTGGTGAATTGTTATGGCGATCAAAACGGTACTTAAAATGGGGGAGCCGCTGCTGCTGGAGGTTGCTCAGACGGTAGCGCAATTTAATACGCCTGAGCTTCATGCACTGGTTCAGGATATGCAAGACACGATGACTTCGCTTGATGGCGCCGGGTTGGCGGCACCGCAAATCGGTGTCGGTTTGCAAGTCGTGATATTCGGTTTCAAAAAAAATCAGCGTTATCCGGATGCCGATGAAATACCTTTTACCGTTTTGATCAATCCGAAACTTACAATGTTATCCGATGAAATGGAAGAGGATTGGGAAGGCTGTCTGAGTGTTCCCGGTTTGCGCGGTAAAGTGCCGCGGTATGTTCGTCTGCGCTATCAGGGATTTGATCATTTTGGCAATGAAATTGATCGTGAAGCCAGCGGTTTTCATGCGCGTGTGGTGCAGCATGAATGCGATCATTTGCAGGGTATTCTTTATCCCATGCGGATTAGAGATTATCGGTCGTTCGGGTTTGCTGAAGTTCTTTTCCCGGATCGTTCCGTGATCGACGAATAAACTGGTGTATGGCTGTTGGCCTTAACCTTCCAGCAGACAATGCTGCAATAACAAAGGAAATTTTTCATACGGCTGCTTCATATAATCCGAACCAAAATGACCTTCACCCGTCATGACGATGAGTGTCCCGCCGAGACTGCGGCGCATGAATTCGCCTTGTTCCTGCCCGCATTCCCACGGATCATTATCGGAATGGATATAAGTAAGTGTGCGGCAATTGTTTTTAATGGCACGGACGTCAAAACCGGGAGGATAAGCTTGTTCAGCGGCCGGGCCTTCTGGCAGTGGCTGGATAAAACCGGCAACGGAAATCACATGGTCAGCCGTGAAATCATTGCGGGACAACAGCCTTAAAATTAACGGTCCGCCCGCTGAATGACCCACCATCAGATCAAAGTGATTGTGCGGTGCAATAGCCGCAACCTCTTTAACCCATTTGTCCAAGTCTTCAAACCCTTCACATGCTGATAATGACGGTGTCCAGACATCAAAGCCTTCTGTTTCAAGCGATGTTTTCAACCAGGGTATCCAGAAACTGTTTTCCGAGCCATCCAGGCCATGAAAAATGGCGGCAGTTTTTTGCATTTCCAGTCAATATTGAGTAATAAGCGGTTTTAACCAATCGGTTAAAATTATAATCCTGTTAAATCAGCCAAACGTTGTTTCGGTTCTATGTCCACAATTTCCCCGTCGTGAAAAAAGGCAGTTAAACTCAGTTTGGGATTATCCATAAAAACTTTTTGTACGATATTGTCAGGCGATATGGTATGGCGTCCCAGCGTTTTCTGGGTTGGCCAGTTCAAATCGGTGAATACGACATAAGCAATTTCTGAGCATACGATTCTTTCCTGCTCTTCAACATCGAAATTGAAATCGTATGATTTGCCGATTTGACGCGCCGTTCTCAGAATATATTCACGGGTCATCGTTGCCGATAAATGATTATGACGGATAACCGCGAGATCATCGATATTCATAAAATCAGCTAATGAATTGATTTTAACACCTGAGCGGAGTGCTTCTACAATCATGCGGCCGTCTTCAATCTGAGGATGATAAGGTCTTATGTCGGGATGGTCCCAGATGCCGAGTTCAATCAGTTCTGTTTTGGTTCCAAGCCAAATGGCGGCATGACCGAAATGACCGGGAATCAGTTTGTCAGTCAATCGGAATGGCGTTTTTTCCAGCAGAATATCCAGTGGTTTCAAATGTGTCTTAAGATACGCTTCAATTTCCGGTTGATTGTAAAGCTTTCCTTTGCGCGTCTGGACGATTCCGACGGTGTTGCCAAACACCATTGATATAAAGTTGACAGTATCTTTACCCCCCAGCGTTGAATAATTGACGATTTGCCTTAAATAAAAAGTAAAGTCACTGTGCAGATTTTTTAAAAAGTTGGCGCGGTCTTTCAAAACATATAAGGAAGGACTCATTTGCATCAATGTATAGAGGTAAGCCAGTTCGTCGTCATCAGCCATTTCCCGGATAAAAGTTTCGTTCGCGTCGATAAACGTGATGGCTTGCCTTATTTTCTGCCGGTTAACGGACGAATGAAAGCCAACCCCCGATTTAAACAGTTCGCTACGTTTACGGTCAAAAGATTGGTCTCCGGTATTCAGTATGGCGTTTAACCGGGGGTTCTTTTCATATAGATACACCGCCAAAGCGTAGTTGTCATACAACGCCAGACTGGCATTCAAAGCAATAAGCACACCCTTGATACGCGTCAGACGCTCCAGTTGTTTGACATTTTGTGTGTTGCGTACCCATGCCTGATACGATTGCTGATAGATCATCAACGCATGTTGCAAACGCAGGTTATCATCCATGCCCTGACCTAAAATGACCATGTTATCGCCACTTAATACGGGTGTGTATTGAATCTTTTCAAAAAAACTGACCGCCGCCTGGCGCAAAGCAAATGTTTCTTCCATCGCTTGCTGAAACTCCAGCAACTGCGCGCTCAATAGTTTATTGTGATCGGTGATCTTGGCTTCAGCATTAAAACCAATCAGGGTTAAAGCAATGAAAACTACAAATCGTTTCATCAGTTTTGGTTGTTGGCTGAGAGTGGTCAAAATCCGGGCCTGTTTTCGGTTAGTTTCTTGATGGCGAGCGAAGGCCGAGTGAAACGCCAGCAGCAATCAGGCAAGCTGCACCAGAAGGGATAAACGCCCATATATAACTGCCGGTCATATCGAATACACTACCGGCCAGGATGGGACCTGCGATACCGGCAACGCCGTAAGCGGTGAACAAAAGCGCGTAATTTATACCAACATTTTTTGTGCCAAAATAATCGGCTGCCGTTGTTGGGAACAGTGCTAAATTTCCACCGAAATTAAATCCGACCCACGCAGCAGCGATGGATAATGTTATTTCGCTTGATCCCATTTCACTCAGTACGAGCATCATCACGCCTTGCAACAAAAACAGCAGTGTCATCGCATTTTTCCGCCCGATCTTGTCCGATACCATACCCCAGATGATGCGTCCTGCACCGTTAAACAGCGCCAGAACGCCGACCGCATTGGCCGCAGCAGTTGCACTGAGTCCGCTGTATAACCCATAGGGCTTCAGTATACCGATGACCAGTAACCCGGCAATTGCACCGCAAACGAACATAATCCAGAGCATCCAAAATTGTTTGTGCCGGATCATTTCTTGCCATTTGTAATCTGTAGTGGAACCAGTAGCTAAGAATGCGGCAGATCCCGATGCGGGTGGATTCCACCCTGCAGGTTTCCATCCTTCAGGTGGATTTCTAAGCAATTGAGCACCGATAACAACTGATGCCATAAATATAAAGCCCAGATACATAAATGATGCCAGAATGCCATAACTGTCAATAAAATGGGATGCCAGTTTAGCGAAAAACCAGGCGCCTGCCCCGAAACCAGCCACAGCAATACCGGTTATCATACCGCGTTTATCCGGAAACCATTTGACGCATGCGGCGATAGGGCAGACATAAGCAAAACCGATACCGGCGCCGCCTATAATGCCAATGGTCAATGCGATCAGAAAAAAATCACCACCGGTTAGCGAAGCCAGCAGATATCCCGAACCCAAAACGATACCACCCAACGTCGCCACTTTACGTGGACCCAATCGATCCTGCAGTTTGCCGGCATAAATCATGACCAACGCAAATGTTGCCAAAGCCAGAGAAAAAATGACTTGTGTTTGTGTTGTCGTAAACGAAAACACGGATTTAAGCGGATTGACAAAAACACTCCAGCTGTAGATTGCACCCAGGCATATCTGGATAATCAGCGCACCGGCCACTACCAGCCAGCGATTTTCAGAAAATTGCATTAAACCGAAGAATATTTGAGGTATATGAACAGAATATTTTAAGCATTCCTTTTTCGCGATGTTCAAGACGCAATATACGGAAAGCGATAGGTGCAGTCAAACGAGCAGACATTAACACAATGAAAATAAAACGGGATCCGGTATCATTTATTCGGATTCAAGTGTGCGTGTCATTTTTTCAACATTTTGCTTTTCAGGTAGGCGTTCCATTCTTGCTATTTTTCGTTCTGTATCCTGTATGCCAATATGAAAACTGGCAAATCCGGGCATGACAACCTGATCAACAGCCATGCCGATGATTTGCCCATCATAAGGTGAGATAATTTCGCTTTGAAGATTAGTGATTGGGTCGGTAATTACACCGAGAACCATGTCCTTGATTACTTTTTCTCCGAGTTTGACATGACCATATAAGATACCGCCATGGTCGGCGCGAACCCACTCGGAACGGTAATATACGGATTCCAATAGATTGCCCGAATGGTCGTTTGAAATGATGCCGAGTTTGTCCAACATGGTTAATATACTTTCAACGCCGTGCTGTATGGCGGGTTCTTGTAGCGTATTTGACTTTCCCGCTTCCAGTGTGACGGCTGGTATTCCCGCATTGATGGCTGCATGCCGCAGCATGCCTTCTGTGCCTTCGCTGTGCAGAATGACCGATATACCAAAAGCATGTGCAAAAGCGGCTACCTCAGGTATATAAAGGTTTCCTCTGATTTGTGGCAAATTGGTTCGTAATGCCGATCCCGTATGAATATCGACCAGAAAGTCACAATGAGCAATAATTTCTTGGAAAAAAGAATGTGCAATGCGCGCTGCTGAACTACCTTGTGGGTTTCCCGGGAAAAAGCGATTCAAATCCCGGCGATCTGTCAGATACCGGGATGAACGGTGAAATCCTTGTAAATTGACTATCGGGACACCAATAACGGTTCCGGAAAGGTTTTCCGGTTCTAAATTATGCAAAATGCGACGAACAATTTCTATGCCGTTTAATTCATCGCCATGAATTGCTGCAGTAAGGCACATGACCGGTCCTTCGTAAGCACCATTAACAACTAACACGGGTGTAGGGAGGTGTAACCCATCCAGTGATTGTCTGAGCTGCCAGGAAAGACGTATGGTTTGGGCGGGGGGAGTATCAGTGGAAAGTAAATGAAAAACCTGTTGTGGTTGGTTAGTGTAGTCAATCTTAAGTATTTTGGATATTTCACTGTCTGCCGGCTTGATAATATCCATTAACATATGATTGGTTTCATGCTCAATATGATCATGTGGCTGATGGGCCAGGCTATTGAGTGACAATAGCAATAATAACAAACCAATTCCTACTCTTCGCATGACATACCCGTTCTATGATTAGATTTATAAAGCTATTAACGTTCGGATATCTATGAGCTTTATTAGAATATACTAGAGGCTGTTCTCAAATAGTGAACAGAAATAATTCACTAATTGAGAACAGTCCCTAGTAGTTTAGTTTGATTTTTTAATTGGAAAATGATGCTTAAAGGGTATTTAGCCTGCTATTTCCTTGAAAGTGTCGTCTGTATTTTGGTTCAGAAAATCTCAGTCAATTTTGATCCAAATGAACGGCGGATTCGTATAATAAGTGCAAGTTTCTGAGTTGAGAGATCAGTTGATATATTTGACCTTTTACCCGCTAAAAGAAAATGTCGAATGAATATACAGATTTGGATTCATTAACGCCTTCCATCGTACCATACGGGCAATTTGTCTTTGTTTTTCAGAGATCTGAAGGGGCTTAACATTACCTTGAAGAATTGTTTGGTCATTTCCCATCCCGAATACAACTCCAGTTTTCGCGAGGAAGTAACCAGCGGATGCTGTTTTAAAATAGTAAATTTTAATCCCCGTTTTCGTCCCCACTTTTTAAGCAAATCGCTCAGATGGATTTCGTCGGCAGCATATAATTCCTGATTGAATCCACCTACCTCGCGAAACGCATCGGCGCGGCAAACCACAAGTGCGCCCGATGCCCAGCGGAATGTTAACGATACGGCGCCCCACATTTTTAAAATGGCAGTTCCCCACCAGTGTGAGCCCGGCATAGTCATCAGACTGCCGCAACCAACGTATTTTTTTGAATCAATAAGCGCAAGAATGTCGGCAATCATGCCGGGGCTCAGCAGACTGTCTGCATCTACAAATAAAAACCAGTCACCTTTGGCAACCGCCGCACCGGCGTTTCGGGCACGGCTGATCTGGTTGATCGGTTCGAAAACAACCTGAGCACCGGATAATTGCGCCAGTTCTCCTGTTTTATCGGTGGAATTATTGTCAACAACAATAACTTCATGGGTGAAGTCCGGTCTTTGATTAGCAAGCAGTGATTCGGAAACAGATTCCAGGCACTGCGTGATTAAACGTTCCTCATTGAATGCCGGAATGATGATAGAAAGATGCATGTTAATAATCGGTTGTGATGTCTATTTCATTCAATATCAAATGCCGCGTAACAATTCATTAATGCCTGTTTTGGATCGTGTTTTGGCATCCACCTGTTTGACAATGACTGCGCAGTATAGGCTGTATTCGCCGTTTTTTGATGGCAGGCTACCGGAGACCACAACAGAACCCGGGGGGATACGGCCATAGGATATCTCGCCGGTTTCGCGGTTGTATATTTTGGTGCTCTGTCCAATATAGACACCCATCGAAATGACGGAATCCTCTCCGACGATAACACCTTCGACGATTTCGGAGCGTGCACCGATAAAGCAGTTGTCACCGATGATGGTTGGATTGGCCTGGATGGGTTCGAGTACGCCGCCAATCCCTACGCCGCCTGAAAGATGTACATTTTTCCCGATTTGCGCGCAAGAACCTACAGTTGCCCAGGTATCCACCATCGTGCCTTCGTCAACGTAGGCGCCGATATTCACATATGAGGGCATGAGCACGACATTATTAGCGATGAATGCGCCTTTGCGTACTGCAGCGGGCGGTACAACGCGGAAACCACCGTCCCTGAAATCGCGGGAGCTATAATCGGCAAATTTGGATGGGACTTTGTCGTAATAGTTGGAAAAGCCGCCTTTGATGAAATTGTTATCTTCGATTCTGAAGGATAGCAGTACGGCTTTTTTGATCCACTGGTGGGTTACCCAGTCGCCGTCTTTTTTTTCGGCAACCCGCAGTTTGCCACTGTCGAGCATGTTCAGAACCTGTGTGATGGATTCTTTGAGATTGGCGTCAACATTGCGGGGCGTTATTTCTGCACGGCGGTCGAAAGCGTCTTCAATGGTAGTTTGTAATTGGTTCATATGGTTTCCTAGTTATTGGATAAATTTAATTTATAAATTCAGATTGTCTAGCAAGTTATTAATGCGTTCGATAGCTTCCTTGCATTCATCTAATGATGCAACCAGCGCAATACGTACAAAATTCTCCCCCGGATTTACGCCGCGGGCGTCACGCCCCAGATAGCTGCCAGGTAAAACAGTAATATTATAATCGCCGTATAATCGTTTGGTGAATTCCGTATCGCTGATTGGTGTATGTGCCCACAAGTAAAAACTGGCGTCCGGTATTCGAATACGCAGGTTGTCACGCATGGAATTTTGAGCATGGGAAAATTTTTTCCGATATAAGCTTCTGTTTTCCTTCACATGTTTTTCATCGTTCCAGGCGGCGATGCTGGCGGCTTGGGATACAGGATTCATGGCACACCCATGATACGTGCGATAGAGTAAATATTTGTTCAAAATTTGTGCGTCGCCGGCTACGTATCCTGAACGTAATCCGGGAACGTTCGATCGCTTGGACAGGCTATTGAAAACGACCAAACGTGGAAAGCCGCTCCTTCCTAACCGGTTCGCTGCTTCCAGTGCGCCAAGCGGCGGATTGTCTTCGTTAAGATAGATTTCCGAGTAGCATTCATCGGATGCAATAACAAAATGGTGACGGTCGGACAATTCAAAGAGCTGTTCCCAATCGGTTAATGTCATGACATTGCCTGTTGGGTTGCTCGGAGTGCAGACATAAACCAGTTGTGCCTGTTTCCAGACATCGTCGGAAAGTTGCGAATAATCCATACGGAAATCGTTTTCCGCTACGGTATTGATAAATTCTGGCTGGGCGCCAGCCAGAAAAGCGGCGCCTTCATAAATTTGATAAAATGGATTGGGGCAAATGACAATGGGCGATTTATTATTTGTTGAATCAATAACGGCTTGAGCAAATGAAAACAGCGCTTCTCTACTGCCGTTGACCGGAATGATCTCGGTTTCGGGGCTAATCGTTGGCAATTGATAGCGTTGCATCAGCCAGTTTGCAATGCTTTCACGCAGGGCTGGCGTACCTTGTGTTGTTGGATAATTGGCCAAACCACCCAAGTGATTAATCATGGTTTGACGAATAAAATCCGGCGTGGTGTGTTTAGGTTCGCCGATATGCAGATCGATGGGTTTCAGCGATGTGTTTCGTGGAATGCCTTGCAATAATTTTTTTAGTTTTTGAAAAGGATACGGCTGCAGAAGTTTGAGATTATGATTCATAGTGTTAGCTGCATGTTATGCAGTTTTGTTTGATCCCAATTGAAATAGCACTAATCTGAAATATTATGTTTTTTGCGTGTTAGGATTATAAAACGTGCGCCCTTGAATGACCAATCCAAATGGAAAATGAATAATTTTGTTTTAAGGAAAGAGCTTTCCAGGGTTCAGGATATTATTGGGATCGAACAATTGCTTGAGATCTTTCATCAGTGTCAATGTGGGCTCGTCAATTTCTTTTTCGATAAACGCGCGCTTTTCACTGCCTATGCCATGTTCCCCGGATAATGTGCCATTCAAGCGAATCACAAGATCAAAGATTTGATCCAGACATTGCCCGGCGCGATGTACTTCGTCCGGATTATCCGGATCAATCAAGAGATTAACATGAATATTACCATTGCCGGCATGGCCGAAATTGACATTGGCGATTTGATAGTGGTTAGTTAGGCAAGTCAGTTCGTTCAGAAATTCGGGCAATGCTGTGACCGGAACAACGACATCCTCATTAATTTTTTTCGGTGCGATTTCACGTAACAGTGGTGACAGTGCCTTGCGAGCTTTCCAGAGTTCTGCGGTATTTTTTGTTTTGTTCGCGTTGATAAGGCCGGTCGTTCGACAGGTATTCAGGATGCTGGCAACGGTATGTTGGATTTCGCCTTGTGATCCGTCGACTTCAATCATGAGCATGGTATTAGCATCCGGCGGCAACATGTCAGGGTAACGGTTTTGAATGAGTTTTAATGAACCGGAATCGAGAAATTCCAATGCGCTGGGTAATTGAGCGAGGGACATGATTTTTACGATGGCCTCGGTACAACTGTTTAAGTCCTTAAAATAAGCAGTGATGCCTTCAGTTACAGCCGGTAGTGCGGTCAATTTCAATGTGGCTTCAGCGATAATGGCAAGTGTTCCTTCCGAACCGACCAATAAACGCGTCAAATCATAGCCGACAACGCCCTTGGTGGTGTAACAACCGGTTTTGATGATATTTCCCGCGCCGGTAACCGCTTTTAGACCTAATATATGATCGCGTGTCGTGCCGTACTTAACGGCATGCGGACCGCCTGCACTGGTGGCTATGTTGCCGCCAATACTGCAATACATGGCGCTTGAAGGATCAGGCGGCCAGAAAAAGCCGTAGGGTTTGGCAGTATCCTGTATGGTTTGGTTTAAAACGCCTGGTTCGGCAACGATAACGCGATTGGCCGGGTCGACAGCAAGGATGTTGATCATACGTTCCAGCGATAATGCTATTCCGCCCCGTTCGGGTAAGCTGCCGCCCGCTGTACCTGTGCCACGACCACGGGGTACCAGTGGTATTTTGTATTGATTGCACAATACAACAGCGGTGCATATTTCTTCAATCGTTAATGGGAAGATAACTGCATGCGGTGGGCAGAACTTCCTGCTGTTATCGTAGGCATAGGTATAGCAGTCGACAGGATCTGTATAAAGACGTTCTGACGGGAAAGTGCCGCGTAAGGCTGCAACGAAATCTACCGGTAGCATGTTGTTGTTTTGTTCCGAGTTGAAACTTTCTGTCGACGAAAATTTACCGCAGCTCGAGAATGTCATACGCGAACAATTTCCGTCTTATCTTGGTTGTCAATCCAGGTATTCGAAAGCTTTTACCACACGGGAAACACCTGCGGTTGAGCTGGCGATTTCTGTTGCGCTATCCGCCTCGGCTCTTTTGACCATGCCGAGCAGAAAGACAACGCCCTTTTCGGTAATCACTTTGATATGATTGATCTGAAATTTTCCCGATGTCAGAAAGCGGCTTTTAACTTTTGAAGTGATAAACGTATCTCTGCTGCGTGAAGACATGGTGCTTTTTTCACCGATAGTGATTTCATTGATGACGTTACGCACATTGGCAATACTGCGAGCCAGGCGGGTGGCTTCTTCTTTGATGTCCTGGCTGGGAGTCTCACCGGTTAGCAGGACGATACGGTTGAAGCTGGTAACGTTGATATGCACTTGATTGCCTAATTGTTCATATAGACGTCTCGAACTTTTGATCTCAATGGCTTCGTCTTCAATGAACATTCCGCTTGTTCTGCGGTCTTCAGATACAACTGCACCGGTACCCGCTCCTGCACCAATGCCGATAGCTGTTAAGGGTACGCAACCCGTTACAAAAGGAAGCATAAAAATCAGTACCAGCCATTTTTTCTTGAATATGGATTGCATTCGTAAGTCTCCCTTATTATTTGTCATTTTTAAAAGCGATAATACAGTGAAAGTAGTGTGCAGATATATTGATTGATAGCATCGTGAACTGACAAGATCCGATATTGAAATGTTATAAAGCTTCTGAGTGAAATGTCGTGATTTCTTAGGATTCAGTAAAATCAAAATTGTAACAAATTTTTATTTTATTGAATCAATCGCGTAAATATGGCAACATCCCGTTAACGTTTTATAAGAACAATTGATAATGATTAATTTCGCACACTCAAAAACACTCTTCCTGTCAGGATTGCTAGGCATTATTATTTTTTTGACAGGGTGTGCCTCAACGAAGGTCAATAATGGCGCATCACAAGATCCATTTGAATCCATGAATCGCTCGGTTTTTGAATTCAATGAATTTGTTGATGAAAAGTTTATCGAACCGGTTGCCAGAAGCTATAAGAAATATGTGCCTGCGCCGCTGGTTATGATAGCGGGTAACGTTTTTTCCAACGCCGATGATGTGGTGGTAACGGCTAATTCGTTATTGCAGCTGAATTTTGAAAGTGCTGCGGCCAGTGCGACACGCGTATTGATTAACACAACATTTGGTGTGTTTGGCATGATTGATATAGCCAGTGATATTAGCCAGGCCAGTGATCTTAAAATCAGTAAACGAAATGAGGATTTTGGACAAACGTTGGGGCGTTATGGTGTAGGCAGCGGGCCATATCTTGTTATTCCGTTTGTTGGGCCAAGTTCAATACGCGATGCTGTTGGTATGGGGGTTGACAGTCTGGCGCTTCATCCCGTAACCACAATTGCTTATTTGAGATATATTCCTGTGGCAAACAATATCGCGGTGCGTACACCGGTTGCAGCGGGGATGGCGCTCGATACGCGTGCACAATTACTGGATGTCGATAAAACACTGGAAGAAGCAGCGCTTGATAAATATGAATTTGTGCGGGATGCGTATTTTCAGCGGCGTGAAAGTCTCGTAAACAATGAAGATGTTGACCTGAAAGACTGATTGCGTTTGAAAAGATTTTTTTAAATTTAGGAATTAATGCTGCCTTTCTGCAATCCTGTTAGATTGCAGAAAGGCAGTGTTTTTTTGCGGTTTGATTTATTCAGAGATAAACTAAAGATCTTTTGTAATTGTTGAATTGCTTAGTATTAGGAAGCGTCGCTATGTGTTATGTACAATCCTGTTTGTTTTTCGGGCAAAAGAATCAAGTTTTTGGTCCGCAGGACATGCTAAAGCATATTCAAGGTGCAAAAACAACGATAATTTTGTTCGAAAAGCAAACCCGAAGGGCGCGGCGTATTTTTGCGCCTGCTTGTTCAAGGTACTTGTACATAGCTAAGGCTATGTCCTGCGCACTTTTCACAAACATTCATCAAAAATCTGCACACGCATAAATGCACATAACACATGACGACACCCCCTAAATAGCAAAAAGAAAATAGTATGAAAAAATATCAATGTAACATTTGCGGTTTCATTTATGATGAATCGGTTGGAGATGTGGCGCATGGTATTGCAGCCGGAACACGATGGGAAGATGTTCCGGATAGCTGGGCCTGCCCGGAATGTGGTGTCAGTAAAGTGGATTTTGAAATGGTGGAGTTGTAACAGATGACAAAATCGATAATCATAATAGGCAGCGGGCTTGCCGGTTATGCCGTTGCGCGTGAGTTGCGCAAGCTGGATGCAGAACGGCCCGTACTTCTGTTGTCAGACAATCGTGCCGATTTTTATTCAAAACCGATGTTGTCCAATGCCTTGTCGACAGGTAAAACACCTGATTCGATTATTAATGGTGACGCGGTAAAAATGGCTGGGCAGCTGGATATAGCCATACGTCCGAATTGCCAGGTTGTATCGATCGATAAGCAAAACCGAATGATTACTTTGAATAATCGTGAACAACTGGGTTATGAAAAGCTCGTTCTGGCAATAGGCGCCGAGCAGATACGGCTGCCATTTGAAGGTCAGGGTGCTGAAAAAATTGTAACCGTCAATGATATTGACGATTACAGAATTTTTCGCGATCTTTTGGTGGACAAAAAATCGGTTGCTATTATCGGAGCCGGTTTGATTGGCTGTGAGTTTGCCAATGATCTGGCTGCGACCGGTTATCAGGTTAATGTCGTTGACATTGCCGCACAACCATTGGGAAGGCTTTTGCCACCGGATGCGGGAGCATTTTTGCAACAAAAACTGGGGGCATTAGGTATAACGTTCCATTTTAATGCATCCGTTAAGTCTGTCGATTACGCTGGAGAACAATTGCGTTTGATGCTGGAAAATGGCGCCGCGATTGATTCGAATATTGTTTTATCTTCAGTAGGTCTCAATCCTCGAATCAAAATGGCGCAGGAAGCCGGCCTGCAAGTCAACCGGGGAATTGTGGTCAATCGATTGCTTCAGACCAGCGATGCCCATATTTTTGCATTGGGCGACTGTGCCGAGGTGGCGGGTAAAGTGCTGCCGTTTGTAATGCCGATTACTCATGCGGCGCGAGCTTTGGCGGCAACGCTGAATGGCAGTGATACGCCCGTCCATTATCCGGCAATGCCGGTCATGGTGAAGACGCCGGCTTGCCCAACAATCGTTTCTCCGCCGGAAGCCGGAAAAGCGGGGGAGTGGGAAATCGAGGCGATAGAAGATGGCATAAAAGCACTCTTTAAAGACAGCACCGGTAGTCTGCTTGGGTTTGCATTGCTGGGTAAGGCCGTGGCGGAGAAAATCGCATTGACGGCGCAATTACCGGCTGTTCTGGAATGATAAATACCGCGAGCGATATCAAAGTATGAAATCTTTATTTGAATTGTTTCCGGTCATTCTTTTTTTCATCGCTTATTATGCGTATGATATTTTTGTTGCAACGGGTGTGGCAATCGGTGCAACGCTTTTTCAAGTCGGCTGGATGTGGTTGAAGCATCGCAAGGTGGATAAGATGATGTGGATCAGTCTGGCGGTTATTGTGCTTTTTGGTGGCGCAACACTGGCTTTCCAGGACGAAACATTTATTAAATGGAAACCAACCGTGCTTTACTGGTTGTTTGCAGGCGTTTTGTGGGCGGCAAGCTTGTTTTTTGGGAAAAATCTTATTCGCGCTATGCTTGAAAAGCAAATTACGTTACCGGATTTGGTGTGGAAAAGGCTCAATCTCAGTTGGGTTGCCTTCTTTCTCTTCATGGGTTTGATTAATTTGTATATCGCATTCAATTTTTCCCTTGATACCTGGGTTAATTTCAAATTGTTTGGTTCAATGGGATTAATGCTGGTGTTTGTCATTGCCCAGGTTTTCATGCTCAATAAACACTTAAATACCGTGGCGCCCGTTACAACGGCGCAACGCACTGATGAAACACCTGTGTTGAATCAGGAAGAAGTTAATCACAAAACGGATAAGGACTGAGATCATGTTGTACGTCATTATGGGGGAGGATGTTGCTGATAGTCTTGACCGAAGATTGTCTGTCAGATCGGCGCATCTCGAGCGATTACGGCAGCTGCAAAGTGAAGGTCGATTGCTGTTGGCAGGACCTTTTCCATCAATTGACAGCCCGGATCCGGGGGTGGCGGGATTTTCGGGCAGCTTGATCGTGGCTGAATTCGAATCGCTGGAAGCGGCGAGAACGTGGGCTGATGCAGATCCTTACGTGGCGGCCGGTGTTTATAGCAACGTGACAGTTAAGCCTTTCAAAAAAGTTTTTCCTGAGTAAGTGAATTAATACATATTTGTTTGTAACATAGCTATTTTAAAGCGTATACTTGCTGTCAGTTTTTTAACCAAATTATTCAGAAAGGAAATTCTATGCATTTAGCTAGATTATCGCAATTTTTGATTATCGGTTCTTTGAGCCTTTTAACCTTGACTGCCATAACTGCACAGGCGCAATCTGCAGGAACCATGGCGGTTGTGAATGGCGTTTCGATTCCTCAGTCGCGACTTGATTTTATGGTCAAAGCAAGTGTAATGCAAGGCCAGGAAGATGGTCCCGAGCTCAGAAAAGGGCTTAGAGAGAATCTGATTACCGAAGAAATTCTGGTGCAGGAAGCGGTTAAAAAAGGACTGGACAAAGATCCCGATGTGATTGCTCAAATCGAGATTGCCAAACAAGCCGCAATCATTCGGGCGTTCCAGGCAGATTATATTGAAAATAATAAAGTAAGCGACGAAACATTAAGAAGAGAATACGACATGTTGAAAATCCAGATGGGTGATAAGGAATATAAAGCACGTCATATTCTGGTGGAAAAGGAAAGCGATGCGCGGGATATTATCGCCAGTTTGAAAAAAGGCGGGGATTTTGCCAAAATAGCGGCTGAAAAATCATTGGATGAAGGCAGTAAAGCCAGTGGCGGGGAATTGAACTGGAGTCCATCGGCTGCGTATGTAAGGCCGTTTGCGGAAGCACTGGCGAATCTGCTGAAAGGCAAGATTACCGATGATCCGGTGCATACCAATTTTGGATGGCATGTTATCGAACTGCTGGATACACGTGCAATGGATGTTCCATCGTTTGATGAAGTGAAAATGAACATGCAGCAACGTGTGTTGCAGCGTGAATTTGCCGCGTTTGTGCAGGAACTTCGCGCTAAAGCGAGAGTTGAATAAATATTGTAACACCCTCTAATACGTTATCGTGTTTATAGTGTATTAAGGGTAAGGTACTGGATCTGTTATAGGATGCCAGTACCTGGTGTTATCTTTTATTCCGCTGGGACTTGTTCGACCACCAATTTTACGCGTGTTGAAACCGCACAGAGTAATTCATAACTGACCGTCCCGGCATAATGGGCAATTTCTTCAACAGGCAAACCTTTTCCCCATAGAATGACCGGATTGTTCAGCTGAACATCGGTTGCCTCGGTGATGTCGACAGTAAGCATATCCATCGATACTCTACCGACTAACCGGCATCTTTGATTGTTAATTAATACCGGCGTTCCGGTTGGCGCATGACGCGGATAACCGTCGGCATATCCACAGGCAACAATACCGATTCGCATCGGTTTGTCTGCCTGAAAATTGCAACCGTAACCGACTTGGTCGCCTTGTTTCAAATGTTGAATGGCGATGATCTTGCTGGTCAGCATCATGGCCGGAATTAATCCAATTTCAGTAGCCGATTGATCGCTGAAAGGCGATGCGCCATATAACATGAGACCAGGCCGTACCCAATCTCTGTGTGTTTCCGGGTACCGGATAATTGCGGCTGAATTGGCCAGAGAGTGCGGTAACTTTGGATTAATCCGTGTGGTTTTATCAAATAGCTGCAGTTGCCGCATGAAATTATTATTATGACTTACTTCATCCGCCGTTGCGAAATGTGACATAACTGTAATGCCGGCAATTGCCGGATTGGCAGATAATCGTTCAAGTAATGTCGGAAGGCATTTCGGTTCAAATCCTAACCGATTCATACCCGTGTTGATTTTCAGAAAAACATTCAAACCTCGTTGTTTGCAATTGGCGAGCATTTCAATTTGTTCTTCGTGATGAATAACCGTACTGAGCCGGTATTTTTCGAATAAAGCCAGTTCATGCGTTGAAAAAAAACCTTCGAGCAACAGTATGGGCAGATTATTATAGCCAGCATCGCGTAGGTTGATCGCAGCTTCCAGTTCCAGTAATGCAAAACCATCGGTACTTTTGAGTGCATCGGCAGTCTGCATTAGACCATGACCATAAGCATTGGCTTTGATCACCGCCGTAATGCGTGCATGGGGCGCATAGCGGCGTGTTATTGACAAATTATGTGCCAATGCGGCTTGATTAATGTAGGCAAGAATAGGGCGGGGCATCTTTTGTCTGTATTTTATAAGGCTTCAACAGCCCTTTGCATTGATTGGATATAACTATAATTCAATGGATTGCGTGTATTTCTGGGGTTGCTGTGTCTGTTCCGGGACACAGACTATCGTAAAACAAAAAGCGTCTATGATAATTCAAGTCTTCTTTTTTTCGAATGTTTGTGGCTTTAAATGTAAAAAATCTCAGATTTCAATAACCGTCGCCTTGGCGGTTTGATTTCCTTTTATTTGTGGATGTTGTGCGTCTTTAGACCATTTCATGGTATAAACCATTTTTGATTAACGGGGTATCCTCACAACATGACAACATTCATAGAAGACTAGGGAGATATTTTGAATCGCGGTTTTTATACAATTATGGCTGCGCAATTTTTTTCGTCCCTTGCAGACAATGCACTGCTGGTTGTGGCCATCGCCTTGTTAATCGATTTGCACGCGCCTGCTTTTTTGACACCGTTCCTTAAGTTTGTTTTTGTTTTGTTTTACGTCATTCTGGCTCCATTTGTGGGTGCTTTTGCTGATTCCATACCCAAAGGCCGGGTCATGTTCATCAGTAACAGCATCAAAATTGTGGGCTGTGGGTTGTTATTTCTGGCCATGCATCAATATTCCGCGTTGATGGCCTATGCGGTTATTGGTTTGGGAGCCGCTGCTTATTCGCCTGCAAAATACGGCATTTTAACCGAATTGTTACCGCCCGAAAAACTGGTTATTGCTAATGGCTGGATTGAAGGGCTGACCGTAGCATCTATCGTTTTGGGAACGGTTCTCGGCGGGGTTTTAATAACGCCTTCAGTTTCGGAACGTTTGCTGATGCTGGATTTTGCATTTATTGATACGACCATAGAAATGAGTATTTTTGTTGTTGCAATCGTTTACCTTGTAGCAGCGATATTTAATCTGTTTATTCCCAATACCGGCATTGATCACCGTATTCCGAAAAAAAATCCGATTTATTTAATTCAGGAATTTGCCCATTGCGTAAAGTTGTTATGGATAGATAAGCTGGGTCAGATTTCACTGGCTGTGACGACCTTATTCTGGGGAGCTGGTGCGACGCTGCAGTTTATTGTCATTAAGTGGGCAGAAGTTGCGCTGGGTTACCAGCTGAACAAGGCTGCCCAGTTACAGGGCGTTGTTGCGTTGGGTATCGCTATCGGCGCAGTGATGGCGGCACGTACGGTATCGTTAAAACGGTCGTTATCGGTTCTTCCAATGGGATTTGCCACGGGACTGGTGGTCATGCTCATGATTTTTGTGCATGATTTGTGGATTGCTGTCTTTCTGCTGATATTAATCGGCGGTATGGCCGGTTTTTTTGTTGTGCCAATGAATGCCTTGCTACAGCATCGCGGTTATATTCTGATGGGTGCAGGCCATTCGATTGCCGTACAGAATTTCAATGAAAATCTGAGTATCCTGATGATGCTGTCTCTATACGCCTTGTTGATTTACTTTGAAGTGCATATCTATGTCGTCATTATCTTATTTGGTTTGTTTATGACGATTATCATGGCATTGGTTCGTCAGTGGCATAAATATAACCAGAGTCAAGAAGATTCAATGCATTTGATCGGTACGCGGCAATTGGACAGGCGCTGGAGGTTATAACGTTTCAAAAGGCAGCATCGATTTGTTTTGATTCGCCAGGTGTGTTTTTAAATCAGAGAAGCACATGATCGACGGGTTGAAATTTCAGTGAACTCCCCCACGTAGTGAGCAATAAACTACTATGGGAGAATTTAATGCGTTTTGACAAACTAACGACAAAATTCCAGCAAGCTCTGGCCGATGCACAAAGTATCGCTGTCGGGCAGGATCATGCTTATATTGAACCCGTTCATTTGCTGCTGGCGTTGATGCAGCAGGAAGACGGTGCCACGGCATCGTTGCTTCAACGTTGCGGTGCAAATGTTGCGCCATTGCGTGATGCGTTAAAAAACAGTCTGCAACGGATGCCAAAAATAGAAGGTACCGGCGGTGAAGTTAATTTGTCACGGAATCTCGCCAATCTGCTTAATCTGGCGGACAAAGAAGCACAGCAACGCGGTGACCAGTATATCGCGTCGGAAATGTTTCTGCTGGCGGTGCTAAAAGATAAAAACGAAACCGGAGTATTACTGAAGGAACATGGCGCCAGTTATGACGCATTGGAGAAAGCAATTACTGCCGTGCGTGGTGGCGAGCAGGTCAACAGTGCGGAAGCGGAAGGCAGCCGTGAAGCGTTGAAGAAATATACGCTGGATCTGACCGAGCGTGCCCGTCAGGGTAAACTTGATCCCGTCATCGGCCGCGACGATGAAATTCGCCGTGCGATTCAGGTTTTACAGCGGCGTACCAAGAATAATCCGGTTTTGATTGGCGAACCGGGGGTCGGGAAGACAGCGATAGTGGAAGGCCTGGCGCAACGGATTATCAATGGTGAAGTGCCTGAGAATCTAAAAAACAAGCGTGTTTTGTCACTGGATATGGCCGCATTGCTGGCGGGAGCAAAATACCGCGGTGAATTTGAAGAACGGTTGAAATCGGTATTGAAAGAACTGGCGCAGGATGAAGGTAATACCATCGTTTTTATCGATGAATTGCATACCATGGTAGGTGCCGGCAAAGCGGAAGGCGCGATGGATGCCGGCAATATGCTTAAACCGGCGTTGGCCCGAGGCGAATTGCATTGCGTTGGTGCTACAACACTCGATGAATACCGCAAATACATTGAAAAAGACGCCGCGCTCGAACGGCGTTTTCAGAAAGTTCTGGTAGAAGAACCGACCGTCGATGCCACGATCGCCATTTTGAGGGGCTTGCAGGAAAAATATGAAGTCCATCATGGCGTAGACATTACTGATCCGGCGATTGTTGCGGCAGCCGAATTATCCAATCGCTACATCACCGATCGGTTTTTACCGGATAAGGCGATCGACTTGATCGATGAAGCGGCTGCGCGTATTCGTATGGAAATCGATTCCAAGCCGGAAGCGATGGATAAACTCGACAGGCGTTTGATTCAGCTTAAGATCGAGCGCGAAGCGATCAAAAAAGAGCAGGATGAAGCTTCACGCAAGCGGCTGCAATTGCTGGAAGAAGAAATTGCCGAGAAAGAACGTGAATACGCAGACCTTGAGGATATCTGGAAAACCGAGAAATCGCAGATTCAAGGTTCCCAGCAGATTAAGGAAGAAATCGAAAAGGTCAGACTCGAGATTGAATCCGCCACACGCAAGAATGACTGGCAAAGAGTTTCCGAGTTGCAATACGGTCGCCTGCCGCAACTGGAGTCGCAGCTGAAATCGCAGGAGGGTGTGAAAGCAGCAGTGGAAACTGAGAAGCTTAAATTGCTGCGCACCCAGGTTGGTGCGGAGGAAATTGCCGAGGTTGTTGCGCGTGCGACGGGTATTCCGGTTTCCAAAATGATGCAGGGAGAACGCGAAAAACTGCTGTTGATGGAACAAAAACTGCATGAACGTGTAGTCGGTCAGGATGAAGCCGTGCAGTTGGTCTCGGATGCGATACGCCGTTCCCGCGCCGGTCTTGCCGATCCCAATCGCCCATATGGTTCATTTTTGTTCCTGGGGCCGACAGGCGTTGGTAAAACCGAACTGTGTAAAGCGTTGGCCGGATTTTTGTTTGATTCGGAGGATCATCTTGTCCGGGTGGATATGTCCGAATTCATGGAAAAACATTCGGTAGCGCGTTTGATTGGTGCGCCGCCGGGGTATGTCGGTTACGAGGAAGGCGGTTATCTGACTGAAATTGTGCGCAGAAAACCCTATGCGGTGATTTTGCTCGACGAAGTTGAAAAAGCGCATCCGGATGTATTTAATGTATTGCTGCAAGTACTCGATGACGGCCGTATGACGGATGGACAGGGCAGAACGGTTGATTTTAAAAATACGGTGATTGTCATGACGTCCAATCTTGGATCAAATATGATTCAGGAAATGCATGGCCAGGATTACCAAACAGTCAAAGACGCTGTAATGGGTGAGGTCAAAACGTATTTCCGTCCTGAATTTATCAATCGTATCGATGAAGTGGTCGTGTTTCATGCACTTGATGAAAAGCATATTCAATCGATTGCGCGCATCCAATTGCAGTATCTTGAAAAACGCCTGGCGGCCATGGATATCCATTTGCAGGTCAGCGATACGGCGTTGTCCGAATTATCGCAGGCCGGATTTGATCCGGTTTTTGGTGCACGGCCATTGAAGCGGGCTATCCAGGCCCAAATTGAAAATCCGTTGGCCAAAGAAATCCTGGAAGGACATTTTGCGGCTAAGGATACTGTGGCGGTGGATTGTGAGGATGGCCGGATGCGATTCTCAAAAACCCATTAACCTAAAAACCTCAGTTGGATGGTGCTTAGAGTGCTTTGTTTTTTATTTTTGGCAAGACGCAATGAGGCGTAATAACCCGTTATTACAACGAATTGCAACACCGCAAAAAGTAAAAAACAATGGGCTATAAGCATCATAGTGGCGTTCACCATTCAGGTTAAGGCATTTTGAAGAAATTTATATTTTTATTCATTTAGTTGCATTTCCTTGTAACGGTCAACTGAGGTATTTAGGATTAAGGTTGTGATGGATTGAGTGGATTGTTGCTGCAGATTGTTCGGAACACGATCATTTTCAGTTGATGGCAACATTCTTCATTGTGACGTTTATTTTGTGAATTTACCGGAGTATGTCCTTTGAAGGGATTTCTGCCGGGTCAGTTTCAGGTAAAATATCCCTTTTTGTTTGGATAAATTGTCATGTTTAAAGGTAGCTTGGTTGCCATCGTGACGCCGATGTTTGAAGACGGCGGTTTGGATCTGGAACGTTTTCGAGCGCTGATTGATTTTCATATTGCGCAGAATACCGACGGCATTGTCGTTGTGGGAACAACCGGAGAATCACCAACTGTCGATTTCGAAGAACACCATTTGCTGATGCAGGTCGCCGTGGAGCATGCAAATGGACGTATTCCTGTTATTGCGGGTACTGGTGCCAATTCGACGCGTGAAGCCATCGATTTATCGGTTTATGCTAAAGATGCCGGTGTCAATGCCTGTCTTTCAGTAGCGCCTTATTATAACAAGCCGACTCAGGAAGGGCTTTTTCAGCATTTCAAAGCAATTGCAGAGGCAGTCGATATTCCGCATATCCTATACAATGTTCCCGGCAGAACGGTCGCAGATATCGCCAATGACACAGCGCTGCGCCTGGCTCAAGTTCCCAATATCATTGGCATCAAGGATGCCACGGGCGATATAGGCCGCGGTTGTGATTTACTGCGCCGCGCACCGGATGATTTTGCCATATACAGCGGTGACGATGTGAGTGCATTGGCATTGATGCTTCTTGGCGGGCATGGCGTGATTTCCGTTACTGCGAATGTGGCACCCAAGCTGATGCATGATATGTGTGCCGCAGCACTGGCAGGTGAACTGCAAACAGCGCGTTTGATCAATAATAAGCTGATGCTTCTGCATACCGATTTGTTTGTTGAAGCGAACCCCATACCGGTAAAATGGGCGGTGGCTCAAATGGGACTGATCGAAAACGGTATTCGTCTGCCTTTAATCCGTTTATCCGGTCACTATCATTCTCGTGTAAAAGAAGCCATGGATTTGGCGCAGACTTTTGAAGTAAAGGAATAACATGGCTAAAATGCGATGGCGTACTGTGATCGCTTGTACCGCAGGGGGCATTCTGTCAGTCACGATTGCCGGGTGTACTTTGTTTCCGGAGTATAAAGAAATTGATTATAAATCGGCAGGCAGGTTGCCACCTTTGGACGTACCGCCGGATCTGATTACACCGACCACGGATGAGCGGTATTCCATACCGGATACCGCTTCCGGCGGCACAACATTTTCTGCTTATTCTCAAGGTAGCGGCGTTCAACAGAATGCGGGGTCGTCTACGTTGTTGCCTATGTCGATTCAGAACGTTCATATCGAACGTTCCGGTACGCAGCGCTGGCTGGTTGTTCCGCAACCGCCTGAAGCGGTATGGCCGGTTGTCAAGGAATTCTGGCAGGAACTCGGTTTTCTGATTAAGATTGAGATCCCCGAAGCGGGTATCATGGAAACAGACTGGGCGGAGAATCGTGCAAAAATACCTCAGGACCCCATCCGTAATATTTTGTCCCGTTTTCTCGATTTCATCTATTCAACCGCCGAACGCGACAAGTTCCGCACCCGGCTTGAGCGAACCGAAATGGGAACAACAGAAGTGTATATCAGCCATCGGGGGATGGATGAAGTACTCGAAGGCGGAGCGACTAATCGTTCCATATGGCAGCCCCGTCCTGCTGACCCCAATCTGGAAGCGGAAATGCTGTCGCGCCTGATGGTTCGGTTCGGCGTAGAAGAACAGCGCGCCAGAATTGAACTGGCTGCTTCATCAAGTGGTTCTACACAAGAAAGAGCGTATATCGACCAGCGTACCGGAAATGTTCTCGTCGTCAATGAGGCATTTGATCGTGCGTGGCGTCGTGTTGGCCTGTCGTTGGATAGAATCGGTTTTACAGTAGAAGATCGCAACCGAATTGATGGTATTTATTTCGTGCGTTATATCAATCCGGATGCCGATAGCTTTAAGGAAGGGGATGATGATGGATTGCTGTCGGGATTAATGTTTTGGAGAAGCAAAGAAGATGCGCATGCCAGAGCTGCAAAATATCGTATTCAGGTCAAGGAAACCGGAGTCAATACCAGTAAGGTTTCAGTGTTAAATGAAGATGATTCACCTGTTCCAAAAACAGTGTCTGATGGTATCTTAAAATTATTGCATGATCAGTTGAAGTGATTTTGACGAAAGGCAATAAAAAAACCGCCTTTAGGCGGTTTTTTTATTGCCTTTTTTATGTCTTGTTATAAATGCTTATTTATTAGCTTCTTCTTGAAGAATTTTTTCAAAATTCTCGCGTTCAGTTTCTGGTAAGGCTTGTCCACCTGGGCCACCGCAAGCTGCCAAGAAGAAAGACGCTAAAACCAAAGCTAAAAAAGTTTGTTTCATTATTAAATTTCCTTATAAAAAATAAAGTACGTAAAACGAAGCACAGAAATACCATGTCTTAATTAACTTGTGCAAAGCCAAATCATAACTCAAAGTTACACGTTTATTTTAATACAGTTAATTAGAACCTACTACTTATGCTACACATTTAAGTATAAAACTTTTGAGCGTAATATACTACCCATTCGCTCATTATTATTGGCGCTATATGATTAATCCTGAAAACCTCAATTGACCGTTTAAAAGAACATAAACTCTTTGAATAAAAAGAACAATCTCAAGGAAATCCTTTCACCCAAATGGTAGATTACACAATGCTATTTATAGCACGCTGTTTTTTAATTTTTTCAGTGTTGCAATTCGTTGTAATAACGGGTTGTTACGCATCAATGCGCTTTGCCAAAAATAAAAAACAACGTACTCTAAGCACCATCCAATTGAGGTTTTTAGGTTAATAGGGCGTCTCTAAAAATTCAAGTTTTAATACAAGGTGCAAGGAGCGAGCAAAAGATGGCGACGCAGCTTGTATTTGATATGTAAGGAAATGTATTTGGCATGACCTTAAGGGAAGGTTAACAATCAGTGAATTATTTTTTGTTGTCCTTGAATTAATGCCAGGCAAAGCATGAGAAGCGTGGTTGGGTTATTTCAAATAAGCGGTGAAGCCATCACTATGTGACAGACTTCAATTAATTATTTACGGTATTTCACATGGCATGGCGTCGGAGTTGTGATGAAGAGAATTGTCCCTGGTGTTAATCCTGAATAAAAAACGGCCCCTGATAACTAACAGGAGCCGTTTGAGGGTTGATCAACCACATTGGTTGATCAACTCATTATTTCTGACCTGAATCAGCTCCAAGTCTTTCGCCAGTATCAGGATCTTCATACAGGCTTGGTGGATATTGCCCCGGTTTTCCACCATCACCACCGCAACCGACTAAGAAAAATGTAAATAATGCTGCTATAAACAAAGAGTATTTCATGCTAAAAATCTCCTATATTTTTTAAAAAATTATGACGAATTATTGTGTAAAACAGCTCTTCAGTCTTTCAATTTTCAAAAGACTATTAACTAATACCAGATTAAATTCATGCTGTCTAGTATCCCGCGACAAGATTTTTTAAGACCCATTTACTACCGGTTATGCTCGGCGAACCGTATATGCCCATTAACATACCATTGATAAAGGATTTTTTCCGTTTTGTCATTGAGGTTATTGAGGATGATTCTTTTTTTACGTTGGATAAGTGTAGATAAAATTTTTTGACTTGTTGAGTCGACGGCATAGATTTCACCGTTTATAAAAATATAATTGCGATCGCAAAGCATCCGGCTTTTTAAATCGAGTTGAACAGGGTGGGTCTGAATAGCTTTTTTAAACTGCCTGAACGATAACGGCTGGTCGGGTGGACTGAAAAATACATGTGATTTGGGCTCGGTCAGATATATGCCGAGAAATGCATCCATATCGGATGATTTCCAGTTTATTTGCTTGAGGATGGAATGCACCTTTCGACGCATGACCGTGCTGATTTCCAGCGGATTGCCCTGTAGTTTCAAATCGGGGTCGGTATACCAGCCATCGGCATTAAGATTGTCCTGCAGATACATCAGAAATTGTGACATCAATTCCTGATGACTGGGGGCGCGAAATCCGATGGAATATGTCATGCAATCATCCAAAGCAATGCCATGATGTGCATAGTTTGGCGGCAGGTACAGCATATCACCCGGTCCCAATACCCAGGATTGCTCCGCTTTAAACTGTTGCAGAATCTTGAGTGGCGCATCAGGAATAAGCGTATCGTCATAGTCAGCAGCAATATCCCAGCGCCTTTTTCCGGGGCCTTGCAGCAGGAATACATCATAGGAATCATAATGCGGGCCAATGCCGCCGCCTGCGGGCGCAAAACTGACCATCAGGTCGTCCAGCCGGGCGTAGGGAATGAAGCTGAATTTCAGCAGCAAATCGCTAGCCGAGACAAGGAAATGATTGACATCCTGTACCAGCAGCGACCAGGTGCAACTTGACAAGCGTTTGAAGTCATTTGCAGTGAACGGGCCGTATTTGAGTTTCCATTGCTTGTTTTTGAAGATCACCAGGCGCGATTCTGCTTCTTCATGGCCGGCCAGTTCGATCAATTCCTGCTGGCTGAGCAGGCCGTTAAATCCGGGCAGCGCGTTACGTACGAGTAATGGTTTTTTTTGCCAGTATTCCTGCAAAAAGGCTTTTGGTGTCAAATCGCCCAGTGAAATAGTGTTCAATGTGTTAATGCTTCATCTCCCCAGAGCTGTTTCAGGCGTGTATCGCGGCCGCAGTTATTGCGGTAATACGAATAGCGAAGCGGATTTTTCAGGTAATAGTCCTGGTGATAATCTTCGGCGGTATAAAATGGTGTTGCCGGTAAAATTTCGGTAACAATGGGCAGATCAAAACGGCCCGAGTCGATCAGTATTTTTTTGGATGCTTCTGCAACAGCCTGCTGTTCGGGGGTTAAATAAAATATAGCGCTACGGTACTGCGGGCCGATATCGCAGAACTGACCCTCGGCAAACACAGGATCGATAGTACGCCAGAAAGCATTCAGCAGGGTTTCAAAGTCGGTAACCGTTGTGTCGAATTCGATTTTAACGGCTTCCACATGTCCGGTATTGCCCGCTACAACCTGTTTGTATGTCGGGTTGACGACCGTACCGCCGATGTACCCGGATGTTGTCGAGATGACCCCAGGCATTTTGTCGAAATCGGACTCGGTGCACCAGAAACATCCCCCTGCAAAGATTGCGGTATCAAGATTTTCGGGCGGTGCTATGGACGGTTTCATGGCAATGGGATCATCCGGGATCTGACATGCCGTGAAAAGTAATGATAAACATAAGATTGCGTAAAAATATGACGAATTATGCGGCATAGACTTCTCCTAACCTCTGAGTGGCGGCAGCGTTTCTGTGTCTGGTACGAACTTCAAAGCCAGTCCGTTATTACACCAGCGTTCTTTGCGGGGCAGCGGGCCGTCGTTGAAAACATGCCCCTGATGTCCGCCACAGCGTGCGCAGTGATATTCGGTTCTGAGAATAATAAGCTGGTAATCCTTTTTGGTGCCGACATGACCGTCAATCGGCTGCGTGAAGCTGGGCCAGCCGGTTCTGCTGTCATATTTGTGGCGGCTCTCAAACAACGGCAGGTAACAGGCTGCGCAAAGATAAGCGCCATCACGGTATTCATGGTTTAGTTCACTGCTGCCCGGGGGCTCTGTATGTTCTTCAAACAGTATGGTGTAAGCTTCAGGTGAAACCAGTTTTCGCCATTCCTGATGCGGCTTTTTTAAACGCTCAACGATGACCGGACTATTATTCATATCAGCCAGTCCTGTTCGATAGAAAAAAATGTAAGGCATGCTGGCAACTGCGCCAATACCGGCTAAAAATAATCTTCTTTTCATGATTGTTTCCTGTTTGGATATGGTTTGAACTATTGTAGAGTATGACCGGCAACAATAAAACGAATTCACTCTGCAGAATGACACCTAAATCCTGTATCATCACGTCTTTGGGATTAAATTTTTAGTGTTTACATGAAGATCACTTTTCTGGATTTTGAGCAAAATATTGCGGAATTTGAATCAAAGATAGAAGAATTGCGTTATGCACAAGGGGATTCGGCGCTGGATATTTCCGCAGAAATAGAACGTTTGAAAGCAAAAAGCGAAGCGCTGACCAAAAGCGTTTACGCGAAACTGACGCCCTGGCAGATTTCACAGGTTGCGAGACATCCGCAACGGCCTTATACACTGGATTATATCGAACAAATTTTTACCGATTTTGAAGAATTACACGGCGACCGTAATTTTGCCGATGACCATGCTATCGTAGGGGGGCTTGCACGTTTTAACGGCCAGACGGTGATGGTGATCGGTCATCAGAAGGGGCGTGATACCCGTGAAAAAATCCATCGCAATTTCGGCATGCCCAAACCGGAAGGTTACCGCAAGGCGCTGCGCTTGATGCGTCTGGCCGAGAAATTCTCGATTCCGTTGATTACTTTCATCGATACGCCGGGGGCGTATCCCGGCATAGACGCGGAAGAACGCGGTCAGTCGGAAGCAATCGGGAAAAACCTTTATGTGCTGGCGGAGTTGAAAGTGCCGATTATCTGCGTCGTCATCGGTGAGGGCGGTTCCGGCGGTGCATTAGCCATAGCGGTTGGCGATATGGTGCATATGCTGCAATTTGCGACGTATTCGGTGATTTCACCGGAAGGGTGTGCGTCCATTTTGTGGAAAAGTGCGGACAAAGCACCTGAAGCGGCTGAAATTATGGGAATTACGGCTGAACGTTTGAAAGGCATACATCTGATCGATAGCATTATCAATGAACCTGTTGGTGGCGCGCACCGCGATTACCCCTCCATGATGCAGACCGTCAAAACGGTCATTCAGGATTCGCTCAGAAAACTTCAGGATTATTCCACCGAAACGCTGATCGAAAAACGCCTGGAACGATTGATGAAATATGGTTCCTACAAAGAGGCAAAAGTCGAATAAAAATAATGATTGGGATGCGCTTGTCAGTCATACGCGAGAGGTTCTGCAAGACTGTATCACAAGAGACGACCATCTCATTGTCGGACTGAGCGGCGGCGTTGATTCAATAGTTCTACTGGATCTGCTTGCTCTGCTGTCTCGGCAAATGCAATTCACACTGTCGGCGGTGCATGTGAATCATGGTATCAGTCACAATGCCAACGCATGGAGTCATTTTTGTTGCCGTTTGTGTTATACCTACGGCATTTCTATTTCGGTAGCCTATCTCAAGGTTAGCAAACAGCCGGGCCTGAGCCTGGAAGCTGTTGCACGGGAAAAACGGTATCAGGTTTTTAGCCGCTTACACACTACTGGGGCCACTGAATTCAATACGTCCGGCTATCTGGTACTGGCTCAACACCAGGACGACCAGGCGGAAACGGTATTGTTACAGTTGCTTCGCGGTGCAGGAGTGCGTGGATTGAGTGCAATGCCACGGGTCAGAAAACAATCGGTCGCAACAGCGCCTTATATTTTGCGCCCTTTGCTCGATGTTTCCCGCAGCAGTATTGAAAGCTATGCGGCTCAAAGACAGTTGCAATGGGTACATGATGAAAGCAACGACTGTACGCACTACAGCCGCAATTTTTTGCGTCACGAAGTCCTCCCGGTGATTCGCCGGAAATATCCGAATTATTCCCAAACATTGCAGCGTACCAGTCAGCATATGGCGGAGGCGTCGCAATTGCTCGACGAACTGGCCAAGTCGGATGCACAACGTTATATGGCCGACGGCAAGTTAGCTTTTGCCGCGATGCGGGAATTGAGCGATCCTCGCGCTAAAAATCTTTTACGCTATCTGTTGTGGCAACAGAACATCCGGTTACCCAGCACAATCCGGTTGGAAGAATTGTTGCGCCAATTGCAAAATGCTGAAAGTGATACCCGTCTGCATGTGAAATTGGGGACGCACGAGGTTCGTGTTTACCGGGGGGATATTTTTATCCTGCCTATCCCGCTATATAACAGAAAACCACCGAAAGACCTGGCTTATGCATGGCAGGACGAACCGTCGCTGGTATTGAACGAATTAGGAGGGACGATTTCTTTTAAACGCAGCTGCGGTCAGGGGCTTAGTCATGAGAAACTCAAGCAGGCGCCGGTTTTTATTCGATTACGAAAAGGTGGTGAAACGTTTAAACCGGATTGCAAAAGACCCCGGCGCAGTTTAAAAAACCTGTTGCAGGAGGCTTCAATTCCACCGTGGACACGGTATACTTTGCCTTTGTTGTTTTGCGGTGAAAAACTGGCTTGGGTTCCAGGCATTGGGATGGACTGCGAGTTTCAGGCCATGCCGGATGAAAACGGTGTGGTGCCCGAATGGCAAGCCCAATTGTAACGACTAATAAACGGTGTGGCTGACTGCGTGCATTATAGAAGTGTCATGAAGAAGGTTTAGTAATACATAAATCGAATACTAAAGAAAAATAATGATTCTAGTAACTGGCGGTGCGGGTTTCATCGGCTCCAATTTTATTCTGGATTGGTTTTCGCAATCGGACGAACCCGTTATCAACCTGGATAAACTGACCTACGCGGGCAATCTGCAGAACCTGGCCACTTTAGTCAATGATGAACGGCATAGCTTCGTGCAGGGTGATATTAAAGACAGCGCACTGTTAATGCAATTGATCACTGAACACTGCCCCAGGGCGATTATCAATTTCGCTGCGGAGAGTCATGTCGACCGCTCCATTCTGGGGCCGGAAGCGTTCATCCAGACCAATATCGTCGGCACGTTCCGGTTACTGGAGGCAACCTATGCCTACTGGAAAAACTTGGATGAAACCGAACAAAACCGCTTTCGTTTTCTGCATGTGTCAACCGATGAGGTCTATGGTTCACTCGAACCGCAAGAGCCGGCTTTTACCGAACTGAACCGGTACCAACCGAGCAGCCCATATTCCGCCAGCAAGGCTTCAAGCGATCATCTGGTCAATGCGTATTATCGTACATTCGGCCTGCCGATATTGATTACAAACTGTTCCAATAACTACGGCCCGTACCAGTTTCCCGAAAAGCTGATTCCACTGATGATTGCCAATGCTTTGGCGGGAAAGTCCTTGCCGATTTATGGCGATGGCCGGCAGATTCGTGATTGGCTGTATGTTTCGGATCATTGCAGTGCGCTTCGGCGCGTTTTGGAAGCCGGAAAAACAGGAGAGACCTATAACATTGGCGGCTGGAACGAAAAACCCAATATCGAGATCGTGCAGACCATATGCGCCTTGTTAGCGGAATTAACGGAAATGAAAGGCCACATGACACAGGGGGCGCATGGTAATTATCCGGATCTGATTACCTACGTCAAGGATAGACCCGGCCATGATGTGCGCTATGCTATTGATGCGCACAAGATTGAACGCGAACTCGGCTGGAAACCGGCTGAAACATTCGAAACCGGTATCCGTAAAACCGTGCAATGGTATCTGGACAACCAGGACTGGGTTGCCAATGTCCAGACCGGTGCTTACCGTGAGTGGATAGAACAAAATTACAACACGATGCGTACATGAAAATACTGTTATTTGGAAAAAATGGTCAGGTTGGCTGGGAGCTGCAGCGCAGCCTCGCACCATTGGCCGCGCCGGGTCAATTGATTACCCTGGGTACGGATAGTCACCCGTTATGCGGCAATCTTGCCGATTCCACGGGAATTAAAAAAACGCTGCAAACTGTCAGGCCGGATGTTATCGTCAATGCTGCTGCTTACACAGCAGTCGATAAAGCGGAACAGGAACCGCAACTGGCGAAGACGATTAATGCATTTGCTCCCGGTGTGTTGGCAAAGGAGGCGAAACGCATTAATGCCTGGTTGATTCATTATTCGACGGATTATGTTTTTGACGGCAGTGGCAATCAACCGCATAAAGAAACCGATGCGCCCGATCCACTTAATGTTTATGGCAAAACCAAGTTGGCCGGTGAAATCAATATTATTGAATCCGGTTGCCAGCATATTATTTTACGGACCAGTTGGGTTTACGCCACGTATGGCAGTAATTTCATCAAAACGATACTCAGGCTGGCGCAGGAGCGCGATCATCTGCAAATCGTCAGTGACCAGATCGGTGCACCAACCGGTGCGGAACTAATCGCGGATGTTACCGCGCATATCATACAGTCGCTGCGGAACCGTGATAACGCTGGTAACGTGAGCGGGTTATATCATCTGGTCGCGCGGGGATTTACCTCGTGGCACGGCTTTGCGCATTACATACTCAGTGAAGCGGCGAGCGCGGATGTCTCGCTGAAAACGACAACCGGCAACCTGCATCCCATCCCCAGTACGGATTACCCCACACCGGCGGTGCGTCCGCTAAATTCGCGTCTTGATACGATGAAATTGCAAGACACGTTTAAGTTGTTTCTTCCCGAATGGCAGGATGGTGTACTCAGAACCCTGTCAGAGGTGCTGGCCAATCAACAGTCTTTGGTCAGAAAATCCGATTAATCATTGATTCATTCATTTTTCGATCAAAAATCTTTGCATGTAATAAAACTGTAACATTAATGTAATACCCTTCTTTCCGGACATTTTCATTGGAGACAAAATGACAATAGCTGGAAAGATCAAAGAACAAATAGCGCCGTGCCGGCCGAGTTGGGGACGGCTGAGTGTTACAGGAATCGTATCGTTATCATTGTTGTTCGCCACCATGCCGGTGATGTCAACATTGACGCTGTATGTCGATCCTGAGACCAATCAGGTTTATACCACACCGGGTGAAAACCGGGTTAAACTCGGTGATTTCGAACCGGTAAGCAAAGCTGCTAAAACCGAGCCGGTCAATCAAGCCAAGCAGGCGCCTTCTGATACCGAGACACGTGAACTCGAAGCACGTATCGAACGGAAAATGGAGGAACTTCAAGCGATGGAAACACGCCTTGATGCAAAACAGCAGGCCATTGAAGAAGCCGCGGCAAAACCGGATTCCGGACCAGCGAAAGAGGAAACCGCCAAAGCTGACAAAAAATGGTATGACAAAATCAGAATCGGCGGCTATACCCAGTTCCGTCAAAGCGCTGGTTTAGGCGGTGATCTGGAAAATCTGTCATCGCCGGGCGACAAGTCCATTGAAGAAGACACCAATTACTTTATCCGTCGTGCGCGCCTGGTATTCCAGGGTGATGTGACCGACCATTTGAAACTTTACATGCAAACTGAATTTGCCGGTGGTGATGTTTCGGTGCGGGATATGTACGGTGATATCTATTTTGACAAGAAAAAAGAATTCCGCATTCGTCCGGGTATGTCCAAAATCCCGAACAGTTTTGAATTGCTGCAATCCAGCCGGGACCGTGTGGCGTTTGAACGGGCTGACGCACTCAGTACCGGTGTAAGAAACGAACGGGATACCGGTCTGTTCTTTTACTGGACGCCCGAACATATTCAGAAACGGTTCTCGTTCTTGAGGAAAGGACTTAAAGGTTCCGGCGATTACGGTGTGTTCGGTTTCGGCGCATACACCGGTCAGGGTATTAACGAACGAGACAAGAATGACAACCTGCATGTTGCGGTGCGTCTGACTTATCCGTTCCAGTTCAGCAACGGCCAGATTCTTGAAGCCGGTGTATTTGGTTATACCGGTAAGTTCGTACCGACCGTGGCGGCAAATTCCAATGCCGGCATCATCAATGCCCCCATTTTTAATAAAAAAGGGTATCGCGATGCGCGTATCGGGCTGCATGCCATTTTATATCCACAACCTTTTGGCCTGCAGGCTGAATGGAACTGGGGTAAATCACCGCAGCTCAGTGATGATATGACACGTATCGTATCCGGTAATATCAACGGCGGCTACGTGCAGGCCATGTATAAATATGACAGCCCCTGGGGCGCCTTTATACCCTATTTCAAATGGCAAAAATATGATGGTGCAGAGAAGTTTGCCAACAACTCGCCATTGGTTCGTTTAAGAGAAATAGAGGCGGGACTGGAATGGCAGGTCAGACCTGAAATTGAATTTGTCGTTGCCTATGCGCATATGGACAGAACCAACGTCAAAAACCTGATTCAAGTCAAAGATGCTAACTTGATGCGGTTCCAGTTGCAGTGGAATTACTGATCATTTGAAGCTATTCGGAAAACGGACAGATGAATCTTCATCTGTCCGTTTTTTTTGATTCCATTGCTTTTCAATGTAGTACTCAGAACATCACCTAGATTTAGAGTTTACTTAATTGAACTAACACGCTTAATAATTCGGTAGAATGTTTGCTTGGAACTTGTGGAATTTATTGAGGCAAATTAAAGTTAAAAATATTTACTTTTGAATAGTATATTGGCATAGATTGAGAAATCTAATGATGATTAAAAACAACAATACAAATCAATGTTTTAAAGATCACTTTCTACCCGATTCTTTTGATGGGATGGATGATTCCGCTCGTTTGCGGGTCAATTTTATTGTCCAAACACTAAGTGATGCCATCGCCTTTTCCGAGGATACGCCTGTTCGTATTCTTGATGTCGGTCAGCTTAGAGAAATGCCCAAAATCATTAATGAGCTGGTTAAAGATAAGTTTATAGCAAAGCAATACCAAGAGATTTATGGCGAAGTAATTCCTTTACAAACGAAAATACATAATGCTTTTCGTAAATCTAAATTGAGTGTTTTTTCTGAAGAATTCACTACACGTGTCCAAACTTATTTTAAAAAGATAGAAAAGCTTGTCAATGATTTACTGGAGAGCAGTGAATTTAAAAATATCGCAACGACTTTTAATGTTGAAGAATTGAATCGCCTCGAAGATCAAATAACCGACAAGATAGCGCGGCAAAAAGACGATGAACTGGATAAATTAATCATGCTGCTGAAAACATCAGAGATTCAGTTGCTCGAATTTTTGGTTCCTTACCTGGAACGCCGTATTTGGCGAATTCAACCCAGTAACGATACGCCTTTTGTATTACTAATGCGCAGAGGACTGTTCTGGCGGGTGTATGAATTGCTTTGGTTTTATGAATATTTCAAAAAAACTGTCACAGGCAATAGAAATTTAGAGCTGATATCTGCATTTGAAATTCTACATGTCAGAATCGATGCTTTTTTTATCGATGACAGCAGACAATTACTCTGCATGCTCGGTCCAACATTTGAGCCAATTGGCATCAATAATAGTTATGCATTTTTTTGTAAAAGGGGGCTATATCTCAAACATATCTTCAATGCTTTTATTCAATTAAAGCCCGAACAAAGTGCGGATCACCCGGGTATTGAGGAGCTTAATGGCGCGTTACTCACCCGGAGTATTTTACCCATTAAAGAACGAGAAAGGCATATTGAAACCATACAAACCGCCTGGAATTTGTTGTTAGCAGCAACGAGTGAGTATGACGTGGATAATATGAGTCAACGCGATATTACAACGTTAGGTATCTACGCTTGCTTTGTTGCTCGTTACAGCAAGGAACGTTTCAAAAACCTCGTTAAAAATAATTCATTTTGGTTAGGCACTGATCCTCATTCTATCAATAGCAAACATAGACTTTCGCCTTGGTATCTTATTTATGCAAACAATGCTGAGGATTATCAACTGATTATTTGCGAAGATAAGCCAAAAAATAAAAAGCTTATTGATGTAAATTTGGGAGAAGGTATTGAGAAATATGGCGAGCGGCTTTGGTGCGATAAAAAAGTGCAGGAACAATTTTATCTAGGAAAAATTCCTCAGCGCTATTATCGATATTCTGAGCATGCGACACTTAGATCAAAAGAATACATTAATAGACGTGTTGGCGCATTGAGTGAGTGGTTTCAAAGGTATTTTAGCGTGGTTGATGTGACCGATCATGAAGAATCATTATTGGGAGCGATTGGCCATCATACTTGTCGTCTGCTCTGTGAACTTACCCGCGCCGATGTGGGCGCCACGCTTTATCATCTTGCAAACGATAAGAACAATGACTATCGGTTAATTATTGCCGGTGATTATGCAGATGATGCGCTACTATTAGATACTCGTAGCGAGCGTCAGAAAGCGATTGACCATGATTGGAGTAACCGCGATGCCCCACCGATACTGTACCGCAAAAGTATCATGGATAATCGTTTCGTCTATGAATCAGACTGTGGTCCGAATGTGGTTGTGTTTTCTCCTTATCCTGAAACATTGAAACCCAGTTCTGTTTTGATTCTGCCGCTGTATATGGAAAATCGCGTTATTGGATTGATTGAGGTCAAGGGTACGCAAAAATCACAATTCCGCTGGTCACAACGTCATACCCTGCATCAGGTTGCAAGTGTGTTGTCACCCTATTTTTATCGCCAGAACTTGTTAGGTTCATTGTCGAATATTAGCCGTTGGGTTTTTGCTGCCGGCCCTTTTGCATTGAAAGAAGGGTTCTTTGGATTGCGTAAAGAAGATAAAAAAGCATGGCCGCTGAATGTGCTGGCGCGTGGATTGTCCAATATTTTTCTTTGTCGGGCAGCACAAATCTGGCTGGTTGACAAGTCAGAGCAAGACCGATTTATCTTGAGCGGCGCTTCTAATCCAGACCTGATTGAAAAAGTTGCTCGGGATGAGGATGGTGAAACGGCTTTCATCCTCGACAAAGGGGGGCGTAATGTTTTGCAGCCATTCTGCGAGGAACTATGGGAAAAAAGCAGCGGTATGGTTTTTGCCAAGAATCCATTCGACTTCAGACAAATGTCTTACAGAGAGGAAAATATAGCCAAAGACCAGGATTCTCTTGGGGTTTTCCAGCACTATTTCGATAACCATCATTTCAAGGAAATGATGGTGTTTATGCTGACGCTTCAGACATTTGATATAAATGAAAGGAAAGTTGCAGAAAAAAACAAGTACCGTGTCATCGGTTTTGTCACATTATTTCATGACCATGATCATGGGTTTAGCACAAATTGGCGTAATACGATTCGACTGGTTAATGAACAAACAAGCATGTACCTCGAACAGCTTGACTATCTGCGAAGCGAAGAACGGGAATTTTTCCAGGTGACTCAACACGAGTTTAAACAAGAATCCAATGTTTTTACCAATAAGATCGATTTGTTTATTCGCCGGGCTAATTATCAGAACGATACGCTAAGTAAAATACATCAGGCGTATCGAAAGCTTCAAGATGCTCAGCTCATTGCTTCAAAGCAAAACAAAGAAAAGACAGCGAAAGAGTATAAATTAGAATATTTATTAAGCACGCTTGGTAGTCTGTTTAGTAAGGGAATTGATTCTGCGATACAACAGAAGCAAGCCTTATTAGAAGCCCGGGAGGCTTATGAAAAGTTGCATAAAAAAATTGACGCGATAACTGGTAGCCACAAAATGGATCTCTTTCTCGGATTGGATCCAAACGAGAACCCAGTTGATTGCAATCTCAGGGGTATGTTCAACGATGTGTATTCAACCCGACTCAACGAATTAAAGGCAAAAAGGATAAAATTCGACAATAATTTTCCACCGGATTTTGTATGGAAAGTACGCAGAGAACCCTTGCGCTACATTATCCAGAATCTCATGGACAATGTTGTTAAGTATGCGCTTGAAGATTCTACGTTTTCAGCTGGTTTGTTATCCAAGGAAAGTTGGTATATAGAAAACGATACGGCATTCGATTCAACAATCAAGGCTCCATTTAGTGCCGGTGTCCGTGGGAAAAGGGCTATGGATAAACCTGGAGAAGGATTTGGGCTATATATTGTGAAACTCTGCGCAAAATTAATTGGTTGTAATGGTAAATTTATACAAAAAAAATATCCCGGCGAGATGAAAGCCACAATTGCCATAGATATTATCAAAACAGAGAATAAAAAAATATGACGAAAAAATTAATTTGGTTGGAGGATCATCCTGAGCTTAATGTGGATTTCCATAAAAAACTAAATGACTCAGGTTTTGATGTGGTTATCTGTGAGAATGTCGGTGATTTTGGAAAGGAAGTAAAATTAAATCTAGATAATCCCGATCAAGTTGCCGGTTTTATATTGGATATTCTTATTCGAACTAACAACCTTGAGGAATTGGATATGCCTCAAGTGACGCCACAGAGAGGCGCTGAAACCGGATATGCGGTTTTGCGTCATTATATTCGAAACGTACGTGACCGCAGTCCAATAGGTGATACATTTAAAGAACACCCTGTTCTGATGCTATCAACCATGAGTGAAGCCAGTATGCGCATTAGCTTTAATACAGAAGGAGACAAGTTGACTAATTGGCTCTCCAAGGCAGACCAAAAAGGCCATACAGACGCGGCACTGAAATCCATGCAGCGATGGTTGCAAACACTCAAAGGATAATGAAAATGCGTTGGAGTTTTTTTATTATTATTTTTTTGATTACAAGCCTATTGTCTTTTTCAAAAACGCTGGCAGAAAGTGATAAACCAGCAATACATCATAATAGTGAACTGTTGCAGTCAGAACACCATGAATTAGACGGGAGTTTTGAGAATCGTGTTCAATATATTGAGGCTACGCTACAGAAATACTCCGATGATCATTGGCTTGCTTTATTAGATTTTAAAAAGAATGTGGGAACCGTCGGATCGCTCCTTCAAACTAGTGAGTTGATAATAGCAATTATTACCGTCCTCATTGCCATATTTACCGTTATAGCTGTTCTAGTCGTTCCTCATTATTCAAAAATTATGAATGCAGTGAAGGAAGCAACAAATACCTTGAAGCAAACTGAGAAAAAAACAATAGTTAAACAACAGCTCGATATGTACATAGCACGTATTGAGCAAGGTTACATAAGGCAAAAATTGGGTTTCAAGGAAACAGAGGAAATCGACAATTCCACAGAAAATGAGTTTAGTGTCAGGGCCGCATATATGCAGGCATTGGATATTAGAACAATTCTTTTGGAATTGCAGTCAGGTGGGAAAGATGCTGACATTCAGGTTCTCTGCAATGGGCTACTGAACTGGTCAGTAAGCGATACTGACGGCACATGGACAAAGGACTTGCACGACTATCTTTTGCTGCTACTTACAGGAGAATTTTTGGAAAATGATTTAGACAAAAAAGCTGTTAAGAATTTATTGCGCAATCTGTTAACCAGATAACAAAATGAGTTCTAGTCTTGCAAGCAAAATGCGTAATGTTTTTAAGTTACAACAGCTTTCGTATAGCCGGTTTCTCGTTGGATAGTTCTTCTACTCAAGCGTGTAGGGCAATAGATAAGCGCAGCGTCATCCCCATGATACGTCAACTTTTACATGTTTTTGGTGCATTGCGCTACCTCAAGTGCAATTCATAAAGATGATTATTGTTTTTTATAACCAGGGATTGATGATTTCAATACCGCAACCTGTAAAATCCTTGACGTTACGTGTGGAAATTGCTGCTTGATGGGTTTTTGCTATGGCTGCGATCATTAAATCTACTGCATCTGTATTGATACCTTGCATTTCACAGTGTGCGGCGATATGGCCATAGTGATAAGCGGCCTTTTCATCAAATGGAAAAATTCTGCCATTAAACGCTTCCGTAACGAATGCCTCGAAGCTGTTAGTCAATTGTGTGCGGCGTTTACCTGCGGGCAGGCGCATCAGTCCTCTTTGGATTTCCGCAATGGTAATTGTTGTGATATTCAAATGAATCGGGGTTTGTTTGCTAATCCAGTGTTTGACTTCGATATCCGGTTGATTACGCATCAGTTCGGAGATGACGTTGGTATCCAGTATGATCATTCGATAAAATCAATGGATGATCGTTGTGTCTTACGTTCAGGTAATGTGAGCTCAACACCTTGTTCGCTGCCGAAATATTTTTCTGCCATCTGAACAATGTCAACCGAATTGTTTTCAGGCGTTAATGATGCCTTTTGCAAAATGTGGCAAATATAGGCTTCTAACGAAATACCGGCATGTTCTGCACGAATACGCAATAATTCCTCTGTTTTATCAGGTAAATCACGAATTGTTAGTTGGGCCATTGGGAGCAGTGGGCTGAAAAAATTAATGAGAATAGTTAATATAATCAATATAATATGAATGTGCAAGTTTGTGGTATTTCTGATCTTTGTACTTTTGCCCTTTGCGGGTAGATGAACCAGAAAATCAATACTTGCGAGACTTTCGTGTTGTTGCGACGGGCGAATTTTGATCGGAATTTTTTCCGTTTTTCCTTGTTGTTTTTGAATCAGGGTATTGTGTAGGGATTGCTGCGGTTTGAGTGCCGGAATGTTCGCGTGCATGTTCGGTCGCAGCAAGTGCGGCGCGTATCCGTTCTGTGGCGGCTGCGGTGGCTTTTTTGTTTTCTTCGGTACGTGCGATGATGGCCTCATTGGCCATGCGTTCGACCGATTCTCTGAGCAAGGCTTCTTCAAGCTCCTTGGCTTCGAGTTCGGTGCGTTTTTCGATAATGGTGAGCGCAATTGCTTCGGCCTTGGCTTTGGCCTGAGCGATTTCAGCCGCTTTTCGTTCGGATTCGAGTTGGGCCTTGGCTTTATTCGCGGCATCCATTTTGGCTTGTGCGCGCGTGATGGCCAGGCCGGTTATTTTTTGTTCGGTTTCCAGCCGTTCGGCGGCTGCTTTCCGGGAATCCACGATGGCTTGGGCGCGCAGTTCGGCGTCCTCCAGTAGCCGCTGTTCAATATCAGCCTTGGCATTGGCCTCATCAGCAGCAAGCTGATCAGCTTTGGTTTTTTCTTCCGCGATGGCGCGTGTACGCTGTTCGGCGGCTATTTTTTGCTCCGCCGCTTCGGTTGCGGCTAAATCAGCCTGTTTGCTTGCATTGATTTCGTCAATGCGTTTTTGTTCAGCTTCGGCACGTTCCTGTGCCGCTTTTGCTGCTTCAAATTCGGCGGTTTTCTTTTGTTCTTCGATGAGCCGCAATTGTTGCTCAGCCGACAGTTTTTCTTCAGCAGCCGCTTTGGCTTCCAGTTCAATCTGTGCACGCAGGTTGATTTCTTTCTGCAATTGGGATTCGGTTTGAATGCGTGATTTGGCTGCTTCGGCTGCTATGGATTCTTGCTCAAGTCTGAAGGCGATCAGTTCGGCTTCGGCTTGTTCAGCTTCGGCTTTTTCACGGGCTGCCTGTGCAGCCTGGGATTCGAGTTCTGCTTTGCGTTGCGCAGCTCCAGCGTACTGCGTTTCCTGCTCCGCTTTTTCCTGGGCGACCCGGGTTGTTTGTGTTTCTGCGTTTAATTGCGCTTGTGCGGCAAGTCGCGCTTTTTCCTCAGCTTCCAGGCGCTGCTCGATTTGTTGCCGGGTTTCTTGTTCAAGTTGAATGCGTTGTTGGTGTTCTTCAATTTCTTTTTGTTCGGCTGCTTTGTTGGCTTCAGTCAATTCGAGCCGTTTTTTGTTTTCCCGTATTTTTTCTTCCGCCAACGCTTTGGTATCCGTTTCCATCTCAATGACCGCAAGCGCTGTTTGACGGGCTTCTTCGGCTTTTGCGGCGCTTTCTTTGGCAATGGCGATAGCGTCTTTTTCGGTCTGCAATTGTGCGGCAGCATTTTCAAGCGCTATGGCTTCCTGTTTGGCCTTTTCCTGGGCTGCTTTTGTCAATTCGTACTCGATACCGTGTTTGGCTTCCAGCGATGCGGCGGCTTCCTGCTCGGCTTTACGTTTTTCCTCGGCCAGTTGCCGTGCCTGATCTGCTTTTTGCAGGGTGTTGCTGGCTTCGTAAGCGGCGAGCCGGTCGGCCTGTTCTTGCGCTTTTGCAGCATCAATTGCTGCGTTTTCGGCTTTGACACGGTTTTCCGCCGCCAATCTGGCTTCTTCTTCGGCTTGAAACCGTGCTTCGGCGGCGGTTTTTGCCTGAATTTCCAACGTTTCTTTTTCCTGCGCGGCTTGCGTTGCAGCGGCTTCTAACTGGAGTTTTGCTTCGGCCGCCTGGCGGGCCTGTGTTTCTGATTCCAGCCGCTGGGTAATTTTTTCCTGTATTTCTTTTTCGAGACGGATTCGGGACTCAATTTCCTCGGTCTCTTGTTGTTCTGCTTCCTGATTGGCTTTGGCTAACGCAAGCAGTTCTTCGTTTGCCTTGATTTTTGCTTCGGCTTTTGACCTGGCTTCAGCTTCTGCCTGGGTTAACGCTTCCGTTGATTGACGCTCTTGCTCGGCTTTTTCAGCGTTTTGTTTTGCTATTTCAGCGGCTTTTTTTTCTGCCAGAAGTTTTGCATTGATTGCGTCGAGTGCGATGGCTTCTTGTTTGGCGCGTTCTTTGGTTTCTTCGACGACGGCGGATTCGGTTTTGAGCTTGGTGTGCAGTATGAGTGCGAGTTCTTTCTCACTATTGATTTTCTCTTCGGCCAATTGCCGGGCCTGAATGTCTTTCTGCCGGTTGGCATTGGCTTCATTCATGGCCTGGGAATCCGCCTGCGCACGTAAACGGGCTTCTTCAGTTGCCTGTGTTTCGGCTTTTAACCGTTCTTCCGCAGTGGTGCGAGCGTTGGCTTCGGCGCGGGCGCGCGCTTCGGCGGCAACTTTTGCTTTGGTTTCTGCTTCGAGTCGTTTTTGCGCTTCCTTGATTGCCTGGTTTTCGGTATTCAGCCGTTCTCGATGTAGAGCCATGATTTCTTGTTCGATATCTTCCACAGTAACAAGTGGCCGGTTATTTCTTTCGGGTTGTTGTGTGGATTGATTGGGGGTATCAAAAAAATATAAATCCTCGACGGACGCATTAGCCATATCGCCGTTCGTTGCATCTTGAGACGGTGACATTTTTTGCAATGATTTAATTAAACGTGACTTGAATGTCATATTTCGTCCGATTTAGTCCGATAAATCCGAGCCGATCCTCGCCGAGTTGTATAAGTTGTATAGCTTGATGATAAAGTCTTATTTCCAGGACATTTTATCAATCCCGATTAAAAAAAACGCATGAATTAACGGGATTATTCTGTCTATTTCCAATTTTGACGTTCCTTGCCATGAAACGTAGGAAATTTTCAACAAGCTATTGAAATTAAACAGGCTCGTGACTATTGTAAGCCAAATTTCAAACAAGGGTGTTAAAAATTAGGGGATTTTAATCTCGGATAGATTCACCAGATCCGCCATGATTTGAAATCCTTCCATGACTAATCGTTCAAGAATCGGCGCATAGTAAATAATACTCAATGCGAGCATTAAAAAACCAATCGATAACGTTATCGGAAAACCAACGGCAAAGATGTTCAACTGCGGTGCAGCGCGTGTCAAAATACCCAGCGCCAGGTTGGTAATCAGTAATGCGGTCAATACGGGTAAAGCCAGTAACATGCCGGATTTGAAAATTTCACCACCCCAGAAAATCAGGGTGTTGAAAGTGGGTATGCTCAGGCCGTCGGGCCCTATCGGCAGGGTGTTAAAGCTTTGTGCGATTAATGCAATCATAATCAGATGGCCGTCGATGGCAAGAAAGGCGAGACTGGCTATGACACCCAGAAAACGCCCGACCAAAGCAAGCTGGCTGGAACTTTGCGGGTCGAAAAAGATGGCAAACGCCAGCCCCATTTGCAGCCCGATAATTTCACCGGCCATTTCCACGGCAACAAACACAATACGCATAACCAAGCCAATGGCAACGCCAATAATGATTTGCTGCAACAATATCATCAGTCCGACGCCGGAATAGGGATCGACCTGCGGAATTGGTTTTTCTATGGTCGGAACAATGATGAGTGTCAAAAGCATTGCAACGCCGACTTTAACCCTGACCGGAACACTCGGGTTGCCCAGAACCGGCGCGCTCGCAATCAATGCCAGGATTCTGAATAACGGCCATAAAAAAGTTGCCATGGCATTATTGAGTTCGGCATCGGTTATGCTGATCATTTATTTCAAAAGGGTTTCAGTGTTCCTGAATATGGCGCTAAAAATAATCATGGCCGTCAACTGAGGGCTAGCCAGGGAATGCCGGTAAACAATCGATGCATGTAATCGGTCATGACATTGATCATCCACGGGCCTGCCAGCAGCAGTACCAGAAACATGACGAAGAGTTTCGGAATAAACGATAAAGTCATTTCATTGATTTGTGTGGCTGCCTGAAAAATACTGACAATCAAACCGGTTATCAAAGCAGCCAGCAGTAACGGCGCGGAAACCATCAAGGTCACTTCAAGTGCCTGCCGCCCGATGGTCATCACATGTTCTGGTGTCATACCATGTTCTCCTTGGTATCAAACAAAAAAGCTTTGCGTCAGTGACCCGATCAATAAATGCCAGCCGTCGACCAAAACAAACAACATGAGTTTGAATGGCAGCGAAATAATCATCGGGGACAACATCATCATACCCATCGACATCAACACGCTGGCAACGACCATATCGATAATCAGAAACGGGATAAAGATGATAAAACCGATCTGGAAAGCTGTTTTTAATTCACTGGTGATATAAGCCGGGACCAGTATTTTGAAAGGAACCTGATCCGGGCTTTCAATTTCATCATGATCTGAAATTTGAATAAAAAGCGCCAGATCGGTTTCCCGGGTCTGGTGCAGCATGAATGTTCTGAGTGGGTCGCCGGCAATTTCGGCAGCCTGCATAATATCGATTTTATCTTCTGAAAACGGCAGATAGGCTTCGTTGTAGATACGATCGATGACGGGCGCCATGATAAAAAACGTCAGGAACAGGGCAAGTCCGATTAACACCTGATTCGGTGGGGACGATTGTGTGCCCAGTGCCATGCGTAACAGCGATAAAACAATGATGATGCGCGTGAAACTGGTCATCATGAGTACCACTGCCGGGATAAAGGTCAGCGAAGTGAGTAGCAGAAATGTCTGCAGACCCAACGTGTAAGTCGTGGTGCCGTCGGGTCCCGGAGCACTGGTAAATGCCGGGAATCCGGATTGCTGGGCCATTGCCGGGACTGCGAAGCCCGTTAAAAGTATGCCTATGCATACGGCGCTAAAAGGTAACAAACGATGCATATGTTTAAACACTCTGCGGCGGAAAAAACAAAACAAGCAAAACAACAGCAACAAGTCCGTTTATCGGTTGTTGCTTTTCTGGATACTGGTATCCAGTTTATCTGAAAATTCCGTTGCGGTGTGTTTTAGTGTTTTGTCTGCGGTTTCAATTGATGATTTTTCCATCGTATGCAGTTTGGTGACTTGACCGGGCGCAACGCCAAGCACCAACCATGTTTCTCCAATTTCCACTATCACGACACGTTCTCGCTGACCGACGCCGGTAGCGGCGATGACTTTAAGATTGCCCGAGGATATGGTTGGAATGATAGAAAAACGTTTAAGCAACCAGGTACTGGCAATAATGATCGCCAGTACCAGTAACAGGCCGGTGATCATTTTTGCCATACTGTCGGAGGCAATGATTGATTCCGGCGGTAGAGGGGTTTTTTGTGTTGTTTCGGCTAGAATTGAAGTTGAAAAAGTATAGAGGACAAGAAAAATAACAGATAATTGTTTAAACATGACATAACCACACTATCGATTGAGTTTACGAATCCTCTCGCTCGGTGTGATAACGTCTGTTAATCGAATACCAAATTTGTCATTGACGACGACGACTTCACCCTGTGCGATCAGACACCCGTTGACCAGCACATTCATCGGTTCACCTGCTAATCCGTCCAGTTCGACAACGGAACCTTGCGCGAGCTGGAGCAGATTTTTGATGGCAATTTTCGTGCGGCCAAGTTCAACTGTCAATTGAACAGGAATATCCAGAATCAAGTCAATATCATTAGCCGTATTACTGATAATATTTTCGTTTGAAAATTCGTTGAAAACGCTAGCCTGTGCCTGTTGCGCACCTAAAAATTCATCATCTTCAGCACTTGTTTCAGAAACACTACTGGCCTGTTCATCCGTGGCTTCCTGAGGCGTTGACGCTTCCTGTTCGGCCATTGCGGCAGCCCAGTCATCTTCTGCGCTAATTTCGTCGGCTGTTGTTGCTTCTTCAGACATATATAATCTCCGGTTAGGTTTCTGCTTCTATTTGGGTGAGCATTGCATTCACTTTTAATGCATATTGTCCGTTTATGATGCCGTAACGGCATTCCATCACGGGGACGTCACCGACCCGTGCATGAATGGATTCCGGAATGTTAATCGGGATGACATCACCGACTTGCATGCTCAAAATTTGATCGAAAGTAACGCGCGTTTCTCCGAGATTGGCGACCAACTCGACTTCTGCACCTTGAATTTGTTTGGATAGTGATTTCACCCACCGTTTATCAACTTCCATTTGTTCACCTTGTAATGGACTGTAAAGAATATCCCGTATGGGTTCAACCATCGAATAGGGCATGCAGATATGAAATTCACCGCCATTCCCACCCAGATCCAGATCGAAGGAAACGCAAACCACGACTTCATTCGGTGTCGCTATGGAAGCGAATTGCGGATTCATTTCGGATCTAATATATTCGAAGCTGACCGGGTAGATGGACTTCCACGATTTTTCGTATTCTTCGAATACAACACCAAGCAATTGTCGGATGATACGTTGTTCTGTTTCGGTGAAATCCCGTCCTTCGACACGGGAATGGTAACGACCGTCACCACCGAACAGATTGTCGACAAATAAAAAAATAAGATCGGGTTCGAAAACCATTAACGCGGTTCCGCGTAACGGTTTGATATGAACCATGTTCAAGTTGGTTGGGACGACCAGGTTACGAACAAATTCACTGAATTTGATAACTTTCACGGATCCAACGGCAATATCGACGGTGCGACGTAAAAAATTGAATAATCCTACACGCAGCAAACGCGCAAAACGTTCGTTGATAATTTCAAGTGTGGGCATACGCCCGCGAACAATACGCTCCTGCGTGGCAAGATCATAGTTTCTGACACCCGACGTGTCTTCAATCTGTTTTTCTTCATCCTGCTCGCCGGTCGCACTTCTGAGCAGTGCGTCGACTTCGTCCTGTGAAAGGAAATCTTCAGCCATTGTTGATTATTGGATAACAAATGAAGTAAATAGAACATCCATCACTTCTTCGCGCAGTATCTCCGAATCCAAGGTTTTACGGATTTCCTTGGTTATTTCGGTACTTAATTGCTGCTTACCCGTAAGTGACGAGATATCGGTAGCGGTTTTGCTCGTCAGTAACAGTAATATCCGGTTGCGAATTTCCGGCATCAGCCTGTCAATTTCTGCAGAAACATCGGTATCACGGATCTTGATAGTAAGACCAACTTGAAGATATTGATTTCGTTCTTCAGGCTGTAAATTGACCGTAAAAATATCGAGTTCTTTGAATGCGGTTGGTATTTTTTTAGGTCGTGCAGGTTCGTATTCATCTTCTTGCTGTCCCTGCAAGAAGAACCATGCACCGCCAGCACCCGCGCCAATAGCGAGGATTGCCACGACTGCCATAATAATAATGCCTTTTTTACCGCCGCTCGGTTTTTCTGTTTCTGCTTTTTCTGACATATCAAGACTGCTCCTGTATTTGATTGACAGCATTATGAGATAGTTTGCCCAATTGTGATAAAGCAAATAACAAGCAAAATTCATGGCTTTTTTGCAATACAACGAGTACTTTTTCAATTTGATAGGCCTGAATAAGAGTTAACTGCATAAACTGAATTTTGATAGACAAAATCTGCCAAGCTGGACATAATCATGTTAAGAATGATTTCTGAATTTCATTGTGCTCTAAAGGAATGGTATGAAAGTTGCTGTGATTTTCAACAAACGTAAAAAAACCGAAGGCGAAGGGGTTATCAATGTATTCGGCGCCCAGAATCAGGAGACTTACAATCCTAAAACCGTCGAGCGTGTGGCGGCGGCATTGGAGCAGGGCGGCCATAATGTACGTGTTATCGATGGCAATATTCATGTAATTGAACAGTTGCAGGACTTCATGCCGCGTGTGGTGCAAGGTGATCAGCCGGGCATGGTGTTTAATATGGCTTATGGCATTCAGGGAGTCAGCCGCTACACGCATATTCCTTCACTGCTGGAAATGCTGGGGATTCCCTATGTGGGTTCCAGTCCTGCCGGGCATGGTATTGCTTTGGATAAAGTGACAACCAAGGTGATGATAGAGGCTGCAGGGTTGCCGACCGCGCCTTATTGGGTTTTTCATAATGCGGATCAGATTCAGGACGATCTGCCGTTTCCGGTGATCACCAAACCCAAAATGGAGGCCGTATCGCTTGGAATACAGGTCATTTATGATATGAATTCACTTCGATCTGCGATTAAGGGTCTGGTGGATCAGTTCAAACAACCGGTTCTGGTCGAGCAGTTCATCCCGGGCCGAGAATTTGCAGTCGGATTACTGGGTAATACCGATCCTGAAATATTTCCTATCGTAGAAATTGATTTGGAAGGTGATGCGTTTGGGATTCAAAGTCTTGAAGATAAGTTGAAGAAGCCGAAAAACAAAATCTGTCCCGCAAAAGTCGACGATAAATTGGCCAATGAACTGCGCCGGTTGACACGGGAAACGTTCAAAGTATTGGGTATCTTTGATTTTTGCCGCGTCGATTTTCGTATGGACGAAAAAGGTAATCTGTATATTCTGGAATTGAACTCGATGGCGAGCCTCGGCTATACAGGTTCCTATGTCTTTGCCGCAAAAACGGCAGGGTATACTTATGAATCATTGATCAATCGTATGCTGGATGTCGCTGTTGAGCGGTATTTTGGGAAAGAATTTGAAGACGCTAATCTTGACCAGCAGGAAGAGTCGGCAAAGAGCAAGAAAGACCCGTTGCGTATCAGACTGAGAAGTTTTTTGCGCAGCAATGTTGGCACCATGGAGGACTATCTCGAAAAGATGGTCGATATCAACTCGTTTGTCGAGAATATTGACGGCGTTAATCTATTGGGGCGCTGGATATCTAGTCAATTATCCGGGCTTGGTTTCGATCGGCAAGTTTTTTCAATGTCGGAATCCGGAAACATGCTCTACTTTACCAATCATACCCAGGAAACCAATGATGTTCTGATTTTGGGTAATCTGGATAATCCGGTTGATTATGAAGACTATATGTCTTTTTCCGAGGAACGCGGACGTATTTACGGTACCGGTGTTTCACGGGGTAAGGGTGGTATCGCAGTTTTGCTGGGCGCATTAAAAGCACTGCGTTTTACCCGGACGTTAAAACGTGTGAAGATCGGAATCTTGTTTATTACGGATGATTCAAAGGGGGGCGGCTCAGCACGAACCATTTTGCAGGATATTTCCTCAAGATCCAGTTATGTATTGGGTTTGAACGGTGCAGGATTGGGGGGGGAAATCATCACGGCAAGCCTGGGTTCCACCAGTTTTAATATTGAAGTCAACCGGACCAAGAATAAATCGCGTCATCAGTACTTTTCCGATGAGAGTGATCCGCTGTGGTATAGCGCACAAAAAATCAATCAGCTAAAGAAATTGAATTCAAAAGAAAATGGCGTTTATGTAACGCTGACTGGACTGGAAACTCGCGGAAACGAAGATCAACCGGCATATCACGCTGCATTGTCTTTTGTTTTACGTTATCAGAGCCCTGAACAGGGCCAAAAACTGGACAGTCAGGTGATGCGTATTTTTCAAGCTAAATCACCGGGCACGGTACGTGTCAATATTACCAAAGGCGCACAAAAAAAACCTTTTCTTCATACCGACAATACGCAGCAGTTTTTTGAAGAGATCGCAAAAATTGCAAAAGTCGTGGAAGTACGTATTAAACAAGAAGAAGCCGGCATTACATCATTACTGTCCAATGTGGCGTCGGGTGTTCCGGCGATCGATGGTCTGGGGCCGGTTACCGGCGGCTATGGATCGAAAGATGAATATATCGTGCGTGACAGCATGATTGATCGCAGTGTATTGCTGTCGTATCTGATCTATAAAATTGGCAAGCGATTTGCCTGATGAAACTCGAAAAAATTGAAGGCAGCTTTTCGCCTTCTGAAGACGGAAAGTGTGCGGCTGCGCAGAATGGCATGGTGTCGACCGCTTTTCCGGAAGCAACAGAAGCCGGTGTTGAAATGCTGCGCAGGGGAGGCAACGCAGTGGACGCGGCCTGTGCGGCAGCGTTTGCACTTGGCGTTTGTGAACCACAGGCAAGCGGTATCGGCGGTCAGTCGCACGCGATTTTACATTTTCAGGGTAAAACCATAGCCATTGATGGCTCAAGCCGGGTGCCATCATTGGCGCATGTGGACCGTATTAAAAGGAATCACGAACTCATTAAGGGTTATCGTGCCGCAACAGTTCCCAGTACACCGGCGGTTCTGGGTTATTTGCATTTCCGTTATGGTGTTCTTGAATGGGCGCAGATACTTGAACCAGCCATTAAAATAGCTTCCGAAGGTTATGCAATAACGCAGTTGCAACATGATCTGCAACAAAGGGAATTGAGTAATTTTCTGAGCAGGCCGAACAAATCCGGCGCGAATTATTTTTTGAAAAATGGCAAAGAACCTTTTGCGGTGGGTGACTGTTTCCGACAACCTGATCTGGCAAAGCTGCTGGAAAGAATAGCGTTTCATGGCGTCAAGGCGTTTTATACGGGCACGGTGGCTGATCAGATTGATGCGGACATGCGGCAAAATAACGGTTTTTTAAGAAAGGAAGATTTGTCCTATATTCCCTGGCCGGTTGAAAGAAAACCGCTCAGCCGAAAATACCGGAATGTCAGGGTATATACTTGTCCGCCGCCTTCCGCAGGCAGAACGTTACTGTTGATGCTGCAGATTCTCAAAAATCTTCCGGTACGTTTTTTGCAGGAACGCGACCCAAAGTCATTTCATTTTATTGCCGAAGCTTTCAGAAAAGCATTGTTAAATCATAAGGAACGCCCTTTTGATCCAAATGTTTATCCGCAACTGCCGGATGATAAGAAGTTATTGAGCAGCAGTTATGCAAAAAGATTGTCGGCGTCTATCCGCGATACTATCGATCCTGAATTGCCGTTACAGGATTTATATCCTGCGCAGCAAGATACTACACACCTCTCTGTCATGGACAATCAGGGCAATGCCATTGGTATCACGCAGTCGATTGAACTGGTCTATGGTGCAAAAGTTGCCGCTGCGGGCCTTGGATTTTTGTATAACAATTATATGAGTTCGCTGGAATTAAACGATCCGTCGCATCCTTATTATTTGCGGCCGAATGCCAGTCCATGGAGTTCGGTGGCGCCAATGATCTGTTTTCATAATAACAAATTGTGGATGGTGGCGGGCAGTCCAGGCAGTGAACGGATTTTTTCCACCATGAGCCAGTTTTTATCGCATATTGTTGACGCTGATATGCCGATCAGTACCGCGATGGTTTATCCACGATTTCATTGTTCTGTTGGCGGCAGGCTGAGTATTGAAGCCGACCGGTTTTCAACGGAAGTGTTGCGCTATCTGGAATCGGTCGGATACAAGCTGGATTTGCGCGAGTCGTATTCATTTTATCTGGGAGCTGTGCATGCAGTGCTCAAATGCCAGCACAGCGAATCCTTCCAGGGTGTGGCCGAAATTCGCCGCGATGGTGCGGCCGCCGGTATTTAGATGGGGTTTGAGTAAACAATGGCATGTTATCCGGTACTCCTGTCTATTCCGCATGGCGGTGATCAGATTCCACCGGAAGTGGCGGAATATGTCAGTTTGACCGAAAGGGAAATGTTAGCCGATGGCGATGTGTTTACCCGTGAAATTTACGGGATAAGGGAAAAAACGGCCGTGGTGGTCGATACGCCCATAGCCCGCGCCTTTATCGATTTGAACCGTGCTGCGACCGATTTGCCGCCGGGTAATCCGGATGGCGTCATCAAGTCTCATACCTGTCATGGTGTTCCGGTTTATCGCAGTGATATCTGGAATGATGGTCAACTCGTCAACAATCTGATTGAAAAATATTATTTTTCCTATCATCACCAATTGCAGGATCAGCTTGAACGGTATCAGCAACGGCACTTGGTGCTCATGCTCGACTGTCATTCCATGGAAGCCGTTGGGCCAAAAATAGCACCCGACTCCGGAGTTGAGCGGCCATCAATATGTCTGGGTAACCGGTCAGGTAAAAGCTGCGATACAGCCATGACGCAGCATATGGCGCAGTCTTTGCGCCGGGCTTTTGAACTGAGCGCAGATCAAATAACGATAAATAAGCCTTTTGCGGGTGGTTATATTACCAGGCACTATGGCAACAAGCCGGTGCCCTGCCTGCAAATTGAATTAAACCGCGGGCTTTATCTCGATCAAACCGAACAAGGTGATTGGGATTTCCGGATCAATGCGTCAAAAATTGCTGAAATGCGGGAAAAATTCAGTTTTGCACTGGAGCTGTTTTTCTCGTAAATTCATTGCCGTATGTTGATCAGAAACACGCTTTCCTGTAACCGACTCAGGCCGCGTTGCTGGAAACGGGGATTATCGTCGAGTACATCGACTTGTTTTAGCAGACGTATATCCGCATGATCCTGATACAACTGCCTGATTTCATCCGGTGAAACCGCATAGGGCGGCCCCTGCATCTCGGTTTGGGGATAATCGAAACCAATCAGCAGTATTTGTGTGCCGGCTGGGAGGGTTTGCGTTATATGGTGAACATACCGCCGGCGTGTTTCAGGGGGCAGTGCAACCAGTGATGCGCGGTCATAGACGGCGGCAACGGTATTGAGATCTTTTTGTTCCAGGTCGAAAAAATCACCCTGTAGGATTTGTAACCTGTCTGCGCTAAAACATTCAAACTTCGCAGCAGTTTGGTGAATGGGCGCGGTGTTGTTTTCCTGAAAAAACGTCTTGATTGCCAGCTCGCTTAATTCCACACCAAGAACCGAATGTCCGCGGTTTTGCAACCAGACCATATCCTGCGATTTGCCGCATAATGGCACAAAAACCGAGCTGTGAGCCGGGAGATGCAGGGTTTCCCAGAATGTAACGAGGTACGGATTAACCTGATCCTGATGGAATCCGATTTCGTCGCGTTCCCATCGGCCAAGCCAGTAATTATCGATCATACCGGAAGGCTATTGCATGTCGCAAATATGGCGTTCTTTGACTTCTTCTTTGCTGGTCGGGAATGACATGTCAGGCATCATGCTGCGCGCCATTTCTCCGCATTCCTGAGCAATTTTCAGATTCTCATCTTTTGCCATGGCGCGCCCAAATTCAATGGCGATATCCAATGCTTTATCCCGCTGGCCGGCTTTGCACAGTGATTTGATATCAGCCGTTACGGCTTGTGCTTTTTCACTCCAGGCCATCAGTGCCTGCTGATCTATTCTGGACATACAGACTTGCATTTGCTGAGCCTGTTGCATCAATTGCTGTAACTGCATTTGATTCAGTTCCGGTTGTTGAGCGAAAACAACTGATGATATTAAAATAGAACCAAAGAACAGATTAATTTGTATTTTCATGAGAATATCAGCCTTTTAGATTAAACTGGTTGTTAGCTTAACGCATTGTGCGCGCTGATCCAATCTTGGCGTTATAATTTTCTGTTTAAAAATTAAACCTAGATTCCGCAGTTGATCGCTCCTCATGATTTTAAATGGCCCTTGGATATTGGTCTTACACTGTAAACCTTACTCACCAAATGGGTGAAATCGCTATGTACCCGATTATATGGTTTTCAGGTCGGCTGGCTGCGTTGCTCATCGTTGCATGGAATGACCATGCGCTTCTTCGCGTCTTGTCAACCACCCCAAAAACCAAATACTCGAGTACTTTCAACTGAGGATTCTAGGTTAGAATTGTTTTTTATGCCGGTAACAAAATCTTTTCATAACTGTATTATCGAATGTGTTCAGGGCGACATAGCCAATCAGCCGGATATGGAGGCCATTGTGAATGCTGCCAATGCACAGCTGCGTACCGGTGGTGGCGTGGCGGG
>JAGRFM010000128.1 GCA_020446045.1 Nitrosomonas sp. | reverse complement strand
GTATCGTGTGTAGCCTGGATAAGTTTACACTATCCAGGATAAGAATTCGTGTTACAGGAAATAAAACCGATTACATGGTGCGTTAGAAGATCAAAGGGGTGCAATAACGCTAAAGGATCAAAGAAAGGATCAAAAAGATCAAAGAAAGATCAAAGAAAGATCAAAGGGGTCAGAGTCGATTGTTTTTATGCCACTGTACTTGCTAATTTTTGCCAAGGTTTATGAAAAACAATCGACTCTGACCCCTTTGATCGTGCTTTACTTTGATCGTTTGATCGCACTTTGATCGCATCCGGGCTACTTCTTTAAAAACAAAGTTTTACTCCAATGGCAACCAATGCCGCCATAAGAAGACCAAAAACAGTAAAAGCAGCACTTAAATACAAGAAGCATCGTTTTTTCATCAGGGCTTTTGATTTGTGTGCCTTTATCTGCTTTGGAACTCGAAAATCCACTTTGCTTTCCTTGGGAACCACGCCGATTATTGAAACAATCAAACCTAAGAGGAAAGAAATGAGAATTACGGAACGCGAAAGGACTGAGATATCCGAGCCTTCAAGAAAGGCAGCTCCGCCACCTAGCAACACAACATTTATCGCAATAAACTGTTTTAGAACGTCTGTTGCAATGTTAATATTGGATTTTACTGTCTCTTTGCCCCATTCTAGATAGAAGAGTTCTTCTTCTGTAGGTGGTTGAGAAGTTGCTTTTGTTGATGGTTCATTATTCACTGGACTGGAGTCACTGAATTCTGTGTGCCACAATGAGGACATTCAACAATATAAGTGACTGGACATATAGCTGCATCGTCCAAGAGAAGTTGTTTTTCCTTTTCTGTTTCAAAATCTGCTTCTTTACCGCATTTTTGACAATCGTATTTTATTTTTGCCATTATTTTCTCCTAATAACTTCTACTAGAATTAAACATACAATAAAAATCTGTACTATCTATATAAATTTACTAAATAAACATTTTTCCAACTTGTTGGAAATTATTCTTTAATTCATAACAAATAATATCTCTTTCAAACTAGTTTTTTGAAACAAGAATAAAAAATTAACCATTCACTACCTTCTTCTCCCTGCGCCCATAACACCCCGCCACAACCGCTTTCAACCAATCCGCAACCGTCGGCGAATACGGCAGGATTTCGGGTTCGGTATCTAATAGTTTTAAATGCTGTTGTTTCCAGTCCTGCCAGACTTTTTTGGCTTCGTCGGTGGTTTCACAGGTGCACAGCACCACACCGTCGGCGGTCATGAGTGTGGCCATTTTGTTGGGCCATTCCTTGATGTAACAAAACATAAATTCTCCTTTTAAGGATGTTGATACAGCGCAAGTTTAGTGCTCGATTGTTAAAGTTTTATTACAGGCACAAAATTTTAATTTAACCAAGTTGTTGTAGTTTAATTAAGGTGATTCCTGATCGTTGTCACCCACCATTTTCATCGGATCGACCCATTCGTCGAACTGTTCGGCGGTGACGTAGCCCGTGGCGATGGCGGCTTCCTTGAGCGATGTCGATTCACGGTGCGCTTTTTTGGCGATTTCCGCGGCCTTGTCGTAACCGATATGCGGATTCAGCGCGGTGACGAGCATCAGCGAGTTATGCATGAGTGCGTCGATGCGGGCATGGTTGGCTTCGATACCGATCGCGCAGTTGGTGTTGAAACTGGTAATGCCGTCGGCGAGCAGGCGCACGCTGTGCAGGAAGTTATGGATGATCATTGGTTTCATCACGTTCAGTTCGAAGTTGCCCATCGAACCACCCATGTTGATCGCCACATCGTTGCCCATCACCTGGCAGCACAGCATGGTCATGGCTTCGGACTGCGTCGGATTGACTTTGCCGGGCATGATCGAGCTGCCGGGTTCGTTTTCCGGAATCATGATTTCGCCAATGCCGCAGCGCGGGCCGGAAGCAAGCCAGCGGATGTCGTTGGCGATTTTCATCATCGATGCAGCCAGTGTTTTCAAAGCGCCATGCGCATGGACGAGTGCGTCGTTGCTGGCCAGTGCTTCAAACTTGTTCGGTGCAGTGACAAACGGCAGCTTGGTCAGATAAGTGATTTCTCCCGCAACGCGCGGCGCAAATTCAGGGTGGGCGTTCAGACCGGTGCCGACGGCTGTGCCGCCGAGCGCCAGCTCATATAAATGGGGCAGGGCGGCTTCGACATGCCGCAGTCCGTGATCGAGTTGAGAAACATAGCCGGAAAACTCCTGCCCAAGTGTTAACGGCGTGGCATCCTGCAGGTGTGTGCGGCCGATTTTGACAATACTCGCAAAGGCTTTGGCTTTCTTGTCCAATGTGCCGCGCAGCAGGTAAACAGCAGGGATGAGATGGTGCTGGACGCTTTGCACGGCGGCGACATGCATTGCGGTCGGAAATACATCGTTGGACGATTGCCCTTTATTCACATCGTCATTGGGGTGAACCGTCCGGTTCATGCCGCGCTCGCCACCGAGCAGTTCGGAAGCGCGGTTGGCCAGCACTTCATTCATATTCATGTTGGTTTGCGTACCCGAACCGGTTTGCCAGACGACCAGTGGGAATTCATCGTCGTGTTTGCCGCTGATTACTTCATCAGCGGCTTGTATGATCGCCGCAGTCGTTGCTGCATTCAGCAATCCCAGATCATGGTTGACGGTGGCGGCGCAGCGTTTGACCTGCGCCAGTGCATGAATCAGCGCCGTGGGCATTTGCTCACCGGAAATTTTGAAATTTTCCAGCGAGCGTTGTGTCTGTGCACCCCACAATGCGTTCTCCGGCACCTGCATGTTACCCATTGCGTCACGTTCTTCGCGATAACTCATCGAGTGTTCCTCTTATCTTTTTAATGCATGATCTTGATCAATCCATGAATTCGTTATGAGCGCAGCAGATTCAAGGCAAAAATGGGTACGAAAGCGGAGTTTACATTTTAGTAAATGAGCATTTCGAACCCATTTTTAACGCAGAAGGTGTAAGCGCAATAGAATTCATCAGTCCCAGGATAACGCCCCCCCTGTTTGATATTCTATTACCCTCGTCTCAAAGAAATTCTTCTCTTTTTTCAAATCAATCATTTCAGACATCCACGGGAACGGATTAGTCGCCTCAGCATAAAGCGGATCAAGTCCGATCTGCTGGCAGCGACGGTTGGCGATATAGCGCAGGTATTCCTTGAACATCGGTGCATTCAAGCCGAGCACGCCGCGCGGCATGGTGTCTTCGGCGTAGCGATATTCGAGCGCAACGGCTTTGTGCATCAGCGCGGCAATTTCCTCACGGAAAGCTTTGGTCCATAGTTGCGGGTTTTCCATTTTAATCTGGTTAATGACGTCGATGCCGAAGTTACAGTGCATCGATTCGTCGCGCAGAATATACTGGTATTGCTCCGCGGAACCGGTCATCTTGTTTTGCCGTCCAAGCGCCAGAATTTGCGTAAATCCGACATAGAAGAACAGGCCTTCCATTATGCACGCAAACACGATCAGGCTTTTGAGCAATTGCTGGTCGGTTTCTGTCGTGCCGGTTTTGAAATTCGGATCGGTCAGGGTATCGATGAACGGAATCAGAAATTCATCCTTGTCGCGAATGGATTCGATTTCATGATACGCATTAAAAATTTCACCTTCATCCAGACCGAGCGATTCGACGATATATTGATACGCATGAGTATGAATCGCTTCCTCGAATGCCTGACGCAACAAGTACTGGCGGCATTCGGGATTGGTGATATGGCGGTAAGTGCCCAAGACGATGTTATTCGCCGCGAGTGAATCCGCCGTAACAAAAAAGCCCAGATTACGCTTGACGATGCGGCGTTCGTCCTCGGTCAGCCCATTGGGATCTTTCCATAGCGCAATATCGCGGCTCATGCTGATTTCCTGCGGCATCCAGTGATTGGCGCAGGCAGAGAGATATTTATCCCAGGCCCATTTGTACTTGAACGGCACCAGTTGATTGACATCGGCGCTGCAGTTGATGATTTTTTTATCTTCAACCTTGACGCGGCGTAACGGGTCTTCAGCGACTGACGGGTTGTCGTCTCTAACGCCCTTAACTTCCTTGACGTCCATGGCTTCGCTGTCAGCGTCTTCGGTATGCGGATAAGACCGATATAAATCACTGTAGCGATTGTCTGGAGAATACAATGGACTTTCAGGGATTTTAGTCTGTTTTGGCTGGTTCGGTTCATCTTCAAATGTCAGCATGTTTAGTCTCCTTGTTTCCTAGTTTCATTGGGTTCATGGGTTTGTTTGCCGGTTTCTGGATTGATTTACTGGCAGGATTCGCAGCTTTCATCGTCAATCGCGCAGTATTTGATTTCAACCGATGCTTCCATACTGTTGGCGGAAATACCGCCGTGTGCCGGTACCGCATTCAGCGCACCGGCCTGGACGGTCGATTTCTCAGCACCGGTTGCACCTAATGAGCGCAGGTAATAAGTCGTTTTCAAACCGCGCAGCCAGGCCAGCTTGTAGGTTTCATCCAGTTTCTTGCCGGATACGCCTGCCATGTAGATGTTGAGCGATTGCGATTGATCAATCCATTTCTGCCGCCGTGCTGCAGCTTCGATCAGCCAAAGCGGGTCCATTTCGAATGCCGTGGCGTAAAGTGTGCGGATGTCGTCAGGAATACGGTCAATCTGGCTGACAGCGCCGTCAAAGTATTTCAAATCGGCAATCATTACTTCGTCCCACAGATTGCGTTCTTTCAAATCCCTGACCAGGGATTTGTTGGTAATGGTGAATTCGCCAGACAGGTTGGATTTGACGTACAGGTTTTGATACGTTGGCTCGATACTTGCGGAAACGCCGATGATATTGGAAATCGTCGCTGTCGGTGCAATCGCCAGGCAGTTGGAATTGCGCATGCCATGTTTCCTGATTTGTTTGCGCAAAGTTTCCCAGTCCAACGTGGTAGACAGGTCGGCTTCGACATAGCCGCCGCGTTCATCGTGTAACAGTTGCAGTGATTCGTGCGGCAAGACGCCTTTGTCCCACAGGCTGCCTTTGAAGGTACTGTAGCTGCCGCGTTCTTTGGCCAGTTCGCTGGATGCCCAGTAAGCTTCATACGCAACCAACTCCATTGAACGGTCGGCAAATTCGACGGCCTCGGCGGAAGAATAAGGAATACCGAGACGATGCAGACAATCCTGAAAACCCATGATCCCCAGACCGACCGGACGATGACGCAGATTAGCGTTTCGTGCCTTGGGAACGGCGTAGAAATTGATATCCACGACATTGTCGAGCATGCGCATCGCGGTGCGGATGGTGTTCTTCAACTTGTCTTTGTCGAGTTCGCCATTGTTTAGATGGGCGACGAGATTGACCGAACCCAGGTTACAGACAGCAATCTCTTTTTCACTGGTATTGAGCGTAATTTCGGTGCACAGATTTGAACTATGCACCACGCCGGTATGATTTTGCGGTGACCGGACGTTGCAGGGGTCTTTGAAGGTAATCCACGGATGGCCTGTTTCAAACAACATGCTGAGCATTTTGCGCCATAGTTGCACAGCGGGAATTTTTTTATACAATTCCAGCTCACCACGCGCTGCTTTTTCTTCGTAAGCTAAATAAGCCTGTTCAAATGCACGGCCAAAGGTTTCATGCAAATCCGGTGTGTCGGATGGTGAGAACAAAGTCCAGTCACCGCCTTCCATGACACGTTTCATGAACAGGTCGGGTATCCAGGTTGCAGTATTCATGTCGTGTGTGCGGCGGCGGTCGTCACCGGTATTTTTGCGCAATTCCAGGAATTCCTCGATATCAAGATGCCAGCATTCCAGGTAGGCACAAACCGCTCCCTTGCGTTTACCACCCTGGTTGACCGCAACCGCGGTATCGGACACGACCTTGAGGAAAGGCACCACACCCTGTGATTTGCCGTTGGTGCCTTTAATGCGTGAGCCCATTGCACGCACAGCAGTCCAGTCATTCCCCAGGCCACCTGCATATTTTGACAGCAGCGCATTTTCCTTGATCGCTTCGTAAATGCCGTCAAGATCGTCCGACACGGTCGTCAGGTAACACGAAGATAATTGCGAACGGCAGGTGCCGGAATTGAACAATGTCGGTGTCGAACTCATGAAATCGAAACGCGACAGGACATTGTAAAATTCAATGGCACGCGTTTCACGGTCAATTTCATTGAGCGACAAACCCATCGCAACACGCATGAAAAACGCTTGTGGCAGTTCGATGCGTTTTTCCTTGATATGCAGGAAATAACGATCATACAGCGTTTGCAGACCGAGATAATCGAATTGCAGATCGCGGTCGGCCTGCAGCGCTTCGGACAATTTAGCAAGATCAAATTGTGCAAGCCGGTCATCAAGCAGGCCAGCTTCGATGCCTTTCTTAATGAAACCGGGAAAATACTCCGGGTATTGCGTTTGCATGTCCTGCTGCAACACTTCTTCACCCAATACTTCGGCGCGGATGTTGTTGAGCAACAGGCGGGCAGTGACATAACCGTAAGCCGGTTCTTTTTCAATTAATACACGTGCAGACATGATCGCGGACTTTCTGACTTCTTCCAGCGTCACACCGTCATACAGTTCGCGCAACGTGGCTTTGAGAATTAACGCGGGATTGACCGCATCACCCAGCCCAGCGCAGGAGGATTCGATCAGGGTGGTCAGTTTCGCCAAATCAAGAGGTATTCTTTGACCGTTATCCGTGACAAACAGTGTTTCCTTTTTGGCCTTGGCAGCATTTTTTTCCTTTAAACGGGCGCGTTCGCGAGCGCGTTCTTCACGATACAACACATATGCCCTTGCCACGTCATGCTCACCGGAACGCATGAGTGCAAGCTCGACTTGATCCTGTATGTCTTCGATATGAAATGTACCGCTGTCGGGCTTGCGGCGCAGTAATGCATTGACAACATCCGTGGTAAGTTGATGAACAAGCTCCCGTACACGAACAGACGCGGCTCCCTGCCCACCGTCCACAGCGATAAACGCCTTGGTCATGGCAACAGAAATCTTGACCGGTTCGAACGCTACAACGGCACCATTGCGGCGGATAATTTTGTATTGTGAAAATTGCTTGGAATCGGTGTGAATATCCGCAAATGCGTTAATATCAGATTTGGGGCTTGAACTTGAGGTTTCGGTGGCTAACTGCATCGTATTTGACTCTCCCTTGACTTATTGGCATGAAATAAACCAACGTGATTCCAACGTGTTAACCGGATATTATCAAGCTGAATCTGAAAAAACCGGGTAACGCCTTGAACCACTATATATTGTATCTGGCGCCGCCTGATACATAACGTATAGTATATACAATTCAATTTTTTTGTGTAAAGTTTTTGTTAAAAAATTGTCGATTGGAGAACCATCCTGATGATTTCTATATAGAATTGTGATTTGCGATCAGGCAGATATTCGTTGGATATTGACACCATAAAAGTACACTGTAATGTAACCGCAAAGGTCGTGATACTATGCTTTGGTTTTAAACGGCTTCAATTTACACATTGTCATTTAACATGACCGGCAATCATTCCGTTGTGGTGGCTATCGAAAATGTTTAAGGAGAAAATCAATGCATCCTGATCAATGGCAATTACTGAAAACCAGGCGCTTTCTTCCGCTCTTCCTGACTCAGTTTCTGGGAGCGTTCAATGATAATGTGTTCAAGAATGCATTGATTATCCTGATTACCTATACAGCGGTTGAGCAATCGACTTTAAGCCCGCAAATCATGATCACTATAGCTGCGGGTATTTTTATTCTGCCGTTCTTTCTGTTTTCCGCCATGGCGGGGCAGATTGCCGACAAATACGATAAATCAAAATTGATTCGCATCATTAAAACGGTCGAGATTGTACTGATGTTGGGTGCTGCATTCGGATTTTATTGGCAACTCACCGGTTTGTTGATGCTGATTCTGTTTCTGATGGGAACACAATCGGCATTTTTTGGGCCGGTCAAATATGGCATTTTGCCCGATCAGCTTGCCGAAAATGAATTGATTGGCGGTAACGCTTTGGTAGACAGCAGTACGTTTATTTCCATTCTGCTCGGCACAATTTGCGGCGGTTTGCTGATCATGGTCGAAAACGGCGCGTTGATCATTTCCTGCATCGTCATTGTCGTGGCTATTTTAGGGTTGGTGAGCAGCTTTTCGATACCCGCTACACAACCAGCAGCTGCTGCGTTGACTATTCATTACAACTTTTTGATTGAAACGCGCGATATTATTCGACATGCGCGTCAACACCCGGTGATTTTCCGCTCAATCCTTGGTATATCGTGGTTCTGGTTGTTTGGCGCCAGTTTTTTGTCACAATTCCCGACGTTTGCAAAGGACGTGGTCGGCGGTAACGAGCAAGTCGTAACGCTTTTTCTCGCTACATTTACAATTGGTATCGCGATCGGATCGCTGCTATGCAACCGGTTGCTCAAAGGTGAAATAGCGGCCACTTATGTGCCGTTGGGGATTATCGGCATGACGTTGTTTACGGTGGATATGTATCTGGCCAGCAGCAGTTTGTTGCCCGTTGAGACAGGCGCACTCATTGGTGCAGGCGTTTATTTTGAGTCGTTTGCACACTGGCGCATCTTAATCGACTTGTTGGGTATTTCAATTTGCGGCGGCATTTATATCGTTCCGTTGTATGCAATTATCCAGCATCGTACCGAAATGTCGCATATGTCACGCACATTTGCAGCAAATAACATTCTGAACGCGTTATTCATGGTGGTTTCAGCGATTGCGATCAGCGCCATGCTGGCATATGACTTTTCGGTCATAGACGTATTTCTTGTTATTGCAATCGTGAATGGTGTCATGGCTGTTTATATTTCCAGCCTGTTGCCACAGGCTTTGGTCAAATCGGTATTACGCTGGATTTTTCACCTGTGCTACAAGCTTGACGTTAAGGGCGTCGAGCATTTTCACAAAATGGATAGTAAAACTATCATTGTCGCCAATCATTTGTCTTTCCTGGATGCAGTGTTGATCGGCGCCTATGTTCCTCACCATGTCAGCTTTGCTATCAACACGCATATCGCCAAACGCTGGTGGCTACGGCCTTTTTTATTTCTTGCTGATACGATTGCGCTTGATCCGGCCAGTCCGATGTCTACGCGGCTGTTGATTGATCGGGTAAAAAGAGGTCGTGTCATTGTTATTTTCCCCGAAGGACGGTTAACCGTGACCGGTTCATTGATGAAAATCTATGAAGGTCCTGCGATGATTGCCGACAAAACCGGTGCCCAGGTGTTGCCAATCATCATTTCCGGTGCGCAATATACGCCTTTTTCAAGATTGCGTGGCAAAGTACGTATTCGTTGGTTTCCAAAAATCACCATGACGGTCATGACGCCTTTGCATTTCGATTTGCCGAAAGATGTACGCGGCAGAAAACGCCGCCAGACGGCCGGTATCAAACTCTATGACGTGATGTCTTATATGATGTTCAAGAGTAACAATCTGGATCAGACATTGTTTCAGACATTGCTGGATGCGCGTTCAATTCATGGCAGCCGCCATATTATTGCCGAAGATGTAGAACGAAAACCTGTCAATTACCGCCAATTGATTATGCGTTGTTTCATACTCGGTTCCGTTTTGAAACGGTTTACAGGCATTAATAAAGCGTCGGGAATACTGATGCCTAATATGGTCAGCACGTTGATCTGTTTTTTTGGATTACAGGCCTACGGACGGATACCCGCGATGCTGAATTATTCAACCAGCGCTAAAAACCTGGTTTCTGCGTGCAAAACCGCAGCGATTGATACCGTTGTGACATCCCGGCGTTTTATTCATGCGGGTAAATTGGTGCATTTGATTGAAGCGCTCGAATCGCATCAAATAAAGATTATTTACCTGGAAGATCTGGCATCAGAGATTTCCTTTTTAGCCAAGATTAAGGGCGTATTATCCAGTTTTGTGCCGCAACTGTTTTACCAATGGATTAACAAAAATAATGACGCCGATTCAATTGCGGTGATTTTATTTACTTCCGGATCGGAAGATGTTCCCAAAGGAGTGGTGTTGAGCCACCGAAATATCCAGGCAAATCGTTATCAGGTTTCATCACGTATCGATTTCGGCCCAACCGATATTGTGTTTAATGCATTGCCGGTTTTTCATTCGTTTGGATTGACCGGCGGCACGCTACTGCCTGTGCTATCCGGCATACGGACGTTTTTTTATCCGTCTCCGTTGCATTACCGCATTATTCCTGAAATGGTTTACGACACCAATGCCACGCTCATGTTTGGCACCGATACGTTTCTTTCCGGTTATGCGCGTTTCGCGAATGCCTATGATTTCCAGAGCATACGGTATGTATTTGCCGGTGCGGAAAAACTGAAACCGGAAACCCGACAATTGTGGGCGGAAAAATTCGGCGTGCGGATTTTTGAAGGCTATGGCGCAACTGAGACGTCACCGATATTAAGCCTTAATACACCGATGCATAGCTTGCCCGGTTCAGTCGGACGATTAATGCCGGGGATCGAATATCGCCTGGAATCCGTGCCGGGCATTGACGATGGCGGTAAATTAAAAGTGTTCGGTCCGAACATTATGAAAGGGTATTATTTAGCCATTCAACCGGCTGTATTACAACCCCCCAAAGACGGTTGGTACGACACGGGCGATATCGTTGCCATTGATGACAAAGGATTTTTAAGTATCAAAGGACGCGTGAAACGCTTTGCAAAAATCGGTGGGGAAATGGTTTCGCTCGCGGCAGTGGAAAGCTATGTCAGCCAACTCTGGCCCGAATACAGTCACGCAGCAACCCATTTACCCGATCCCAAAAAAGGTGAACAAATTGTTTTGGTAACCACGAACCCGGATGCACAGCGTGAAATGCTGGTTAGTTATGCGAAACAGCATGGTATCAGTGAAATGAGTATTCCTAAAACAATACTGATAACCGATCAGTTACCTTTGTTAGGTACCGGTAAAGTTGATTATGTTGCTTTGAAAGTATGGGTTGAGGACAATATTTCATAGATTATTTGTATTGTCGTTATTTTTTAGTAAATAATCTAGTTTTACCCAAAATTGATCATAAATTTCTGTATTATGAACTGGCATTCCTGGCATCATTACTGAATCTGGAATTGGCTTTCCAGCTGATAATGCGTAATTGGCTTGAATTGTTATCTTTGTGCCATCTTTGGTTGGTGATATATTTATTCTCCATGAGTCAACATGATAATTAGTTGACTTAAATATCCACCAACCGGTTCGGGTTACCCTATTGCGTTTAGCAAATATCGTTTCGTTCATTCGCTTTAAACTAAGTTCATTGCCATAATCCAAAAGAAATAACTTTTCAACTGCAAGAAAGAATTGATTATTTGAAATTCCTGCATACTCACGTGTGGTTGAACTGCTCCATTCTTTATATGACAATTGCTTATTTGCTGTGGTGCAGCTCGTTAGAAAAATGATTGATACCGCTAAGAAGAAAATTTTTTTCATCAATTCTGTAAATAAAATTTTTATTTAGGAAAAATTTTGTATATTGATTCCAAATTGGACACTATTAATGGTGAATCAGGGATATCATCTTTCAAGTTAAGAAAATTACACAAAAAATCATTGTCACCCCATACAACTTTTAGTTTTATTCTTTCCTTGGACATTTTACAGGTCATCCAGTCCTCACGTTTTCCTAATAAATAATCCATTCTTGCCCAGTACAAATCATAGATAGAAGTATTTTTGATACCTTCACCTTCTGGCCATTGATGTGCAGGTATTGGTGGATTCATATAACGATATGTCCAAACGATTTTAGATACAATATGTCGATTGAGTTGTATCGTGGCGATAGTACCTTGTTCCCCCGAAACAGTTGTTAGTTTCCAATAATCAAAACCAGTGGCGCTTGAAAATACCAAGTATTCAGTCCACTTACGGGTAGCGTATATAGTTTCAATCGCAGGATTGTCCCTGGAATAATTAAATTTAAAATCATCACCATCAGCTAGGCGAAATAGCTTTTCACTTGCTTGTAAAACTTGTTCTCCAGTCAAGCCTGGATACTCGCGTGTTGTTATCGAGGCAAATTCATCCCGTGTTAATTCAGGCGTACTCGAGCAACCAGATAATAAAATTAGACTAAACACAAGCAACCAGGTTTTGTTCATATTGTTTATTTGAAGTAAGTATTATTGGTTGGAAAAATAAAGTGGTACGCTTTAATTGAGAAATACAACATGTATTTTTTGATCAATTATTGCAATTTGAAATCTACCCTGAGATTCTCTCACTGGATCGTCATTAAGATATAGAATTTTCCTATAATCATAATAACCTTGTGCAAGAGCGTTATCAGCTACAAATCTAAAAGTCGATTTGGTTTCATAACCGCCGGATAGAATTATAGAAGAATCAATAACCTCCTTTCTATTACTTTTCGGTTCACTCTGGGAATCATGCGAAATAATCAATTCTTCTTCTAATCGGTCTTTGAGTCCGTATGTATCTCTTCCTTTAATCACTTCAATCTCAGAATAAAAACGTATCTCATCTCCTCTTTTAATCAAGTTTTCCGGTTCTGTCCGAATCGAGTATTTTGATATGATTGTTTCTTGAGGTAGTCCTGCTCCCGTTTTTTCAATATAGTCAATTTCAACATCAGGTGCATTTTTATTTTTTTTTACTTCAAGGTCGTAAACAGATCCCGCCACAAACCCAATAGAGCCGCCAATAATTGCGCCAGTTATCGGATCTTGAGCAATAACAAGTCCAGCAACAGCACCTAACCCCGCTCCAATAGCAGTTGCAGCCATTTTGCCATGGTGATCATCCATGCTTGCACAACTTGTTAATGATAAAAACACTACCAATATGGTAATTAATTTCAAGTAGAACAGAGAAACTCTCATTTTAATTGCCACTAACAAAAGACTAATAATTTTTATATAAAATAGTCTATAAAAAGATTTATCGAAGTCGAATTATATTCAAAAAGAAATTATTTTGGATCTTCAATCGTTGATTAATTTAGCTCTAAATTTTCATTTTGCGCCGCACGGCCCAGTCAAAAAGTCGTGCACCTAAAAACCAGCGGGCAATGACGGCAGTTTTCGAATCAGCTGGCAATGCATGCCGTGCCGGCGAAAAAGCTGATTTCGCCGCTTTGAGTACAGCCTGCGCAATAATTTCAGGGCCGGGTGCAATAGGTTCGTCTTTCAATAGACGGGGCAGGGCGTCGAGCAGTTTTTGGTAGACGGTGGGATGTTCTACGGATTTAAGCAGTTCGAATTCCTTTTCAGCGAATTCGGTTTTAATCAGGCCGGGTGCAATGACAATAATTTTGATTCCGAATTCCATCACTTCGCTGCGCAGGCTTTCGGATAACGCTTCAATAGCATGTTTTGATGCAGCGTACCAGCCAAATCCCGGAAGTGAAATACGGCCCAGAATCGATGAAATATTAATGATACAACCTGATTTTTGTTCACGCATATGCGGCAGAACGGCCTGCATAAAACGTGCATAGCCGAATACATTGACTTCAAACTGTTGATGCGCGGCTTCCATTGAAACACATTCGGCAGCGCCAAGCTGACCGTATCCTGCATTATTAACCAGTAGGTCTATGCGCCCTTTGGTTTCCATTACATGGTTGACCAATGATTCAATAGCAGTTGCATCGGTTACATCCAGACAAACCGGTTCGATATTTTCCGTGCGTATCTCCTCCAATCGGTGCATGCGCCTTGCCATTGCGAAAACGTAATAACCATTCTGTGCCAACAAAATAGCAGTTGCTCTTCCAATTCCGCTGGATGCGCCAGTTACGAGTGCAATAGGTGTTGTCATAATAACTCTTAAATTTCAATAGTATGAATCGTTAAATCTCTAAGCTAGATTAATTATTTGTTTGATTATGTCAGTAATTAAAACAGTAATGCAAGACAAAAATCTTAGGGTTTACTGTTGATTCAAAAGAATTTGTATTACATAATTCATATAACAATTTAAAAAACCGTTACGTTAAATAACAAAACATTTCGTAATCGACAGTAAAGATCATTTGTTGGAATTTAGCCGGTGTTCTTGAATAAGCGATTGACTACTGCCTTCTAAAAAAAGATTTAAAGAAAATATGACAAAAATCACATACTTTTGTAATAAGAATAAATACGATTAGGTTATGTGAAGAAAAGGATTTATGTGTCAGATACTGCAGCATTCAAACAACAGCTGAATCTGGCACGATTCAGGGGAAAAGATATGAACATTCGGGCGTTTATCAAAATTACGATACTACTTCTAATAGGTCTTGCGGTAGGAATAGTTAAAGCAGAGACGGAGACGGAAGTGGAGATGGCGGTGCATTCGGTTTGTCCATCAGATGCACTGGAAGCCGATGTGGTTGCAATTGATCACCCCATGATTTTCAACCGTCTGGGGGCGCAAAATGTAAACTGGATGATGTATGCGTTACGGCATGATATCGTTGATATTTCTAATCCTGATGCATACAAAACTTTGGATTACACCGCAGAAGGCGAAGCGCTGTTTGAAGCGGTCAAACGCCGGCATACAAGCCGGAATATCGCCTTGCGTCCCGATTTGCGGCCCCGCCCGTTGGTATTACGCGTGGCAGCGGGAGAACATCTAAAAGTACGTTTTACCAATTTGTTGCATCACAAGTTGAATCATTATGGGGATGCGCCACCCAATTATGCGAATCCATTCAATTCATTTGATCCATTACTAAATATTGATCATCCAACAGAACGTGGACCCAAAGATATTGAGGGAGAACTTGATGCGGAAGGAAATCCTAAAATAATTTTCCGATTAGATGACCAAGTCGCCAGTCGTACCGTCGGCTTTCATCCGCAAGGCCTGGAATTGGTTCGTAGTATTAACGATGACAGTTCATACGTCGGTCAAAATCCAAACAGCTTGGCCAGACCTGGTGAGACCAGAGAATATTGTTTTTATGCACCTGTAGAAGGCGCATTCTTAGTCAGTAACGATGGCGCAGTTTTCGGTGGAGAAGGCACGGCTGGAAACAGCGGGGTTGGCCTGTTCGGTGCTGTAACGGTGCAACCGAAAGGCGCACGTTTTTACCGCGCACAGGTAACCGAAGAAGAAATGCGTTTAGCAACTACTGGAATTACACGAAGTGGGCAACCCATAATAAATTATGAAGCCATTTATGAATGTAAAGAGACTGAAAGTGACTGTATCTGGAATAAGGAAGGCAAGGCTGGCAAGCCGGTGCTAAATATGGTTCAGGGCAATCGCATTATCCACGGTGATATCAATGCGTTAATTATTGGTCCTAATGATGATGGCGCTTTCCCCAGTGATACTTATCCACTCGAATCAATTGGAAAACGTAATCCCACGCTTCCAAACCGTTTGGAACCTTTTCGTGAATTTGTTTCCATATTCCACGATGAGAATGCAGCAACACAGGCTTTTCCCTATTTCTTTGAGCACCCGGAATTAAAACATACGCTGCATGGTGTACGTGATTCGTTCATGATTAACTATGGTTCTGGAGGTATCGGTTCGGAAATTATTGCTAACCGTTTGCAGGCAGGACCGATGCAGGATTGTCTGGATTGCGCGTATGAGGAATTTTTCTTGTCGGCTTTTGCGGTCGGTGACTCAGCCATGTTGGTAGACAAACCGGCAAATCTGGTGACGAGCCAATGCCAACCCGAATTTGTTGCGAAAGTTAAAATACCCAATCCATTAAATCCAGACGAGGAAATTGAAGTGCTTGATCCACGGTATCAAGCAGAACGCGAGAATTTTTGTGTTCAACCATCGGATCAAAAAGCAACAGAGGCTTATTATCCGTATGATCCATCCAATGTGCACCACAGTTACATCGGAGATTTCGTTAAATTCCGTAATATGCATTCCGGAAAGGAGCAACATATTTTTCACTTACACAATCATCAGTGGTTGTTCAATCCGAATGATGACAATTCCAATTATATTGATGCTCAAGGTCTGGGACCGGGGTCGGGATATACCTATGAAATCGCATTCGGCGGTTCGGGAAACCGTAATAAAACAGTGGGCGACGCCATTTTTCACTGCCATTTTTATCCGCATTTCGCTCAAGGCATGTGGTATATGTGGCGCAATCACGATGTATTTGAAGCAGGTACGCCGCTTGCTGTTAGTCAAACAGACACAGGCTTTCATGACCAACCATTTGCACTGCAACATGGCAAACCAGCTGCAAACAGTCGTGCATTACCTGATGGTGAAATCGTTGCAGGGACACCGATACCGGCCATAGTCCCGTTACCGGGTAAAGGCATGGCGCCTATGCCAGAACCGGTTCATGTCACCCATAAAGAAAATGGATTAGGATCTAAAGCGGAATTGGTTAATCCATTTAATGATCAAACAAAAAATCCAGGATACCCATTCTGGGTTGCCGGTGTTACCGAGCATAGTGATGGAGGTATAACTTATTCTTCATCAGTTGGTTCACGGCCTACAACACCACCGCTGGACATGAGTGAGATTCCAGGTATTGTCAAAGGCCACGATGGAGGGCTAACTAGACATGCGATGGCAGGATTTTCCACAGGTGGAAAGGCAAAATCCTTGATTAGTCGATTTACGGCGGAAAAGCATCTGGAAAAGGCCAGCCCGATTTATTTTCCGGAAGAGGGTACGAGCCTTGAACGACTGGCTATGGAATATCATGCTAAACCCAGAGGAGAACGGCAGACATACGCTGTGAATATGGATGGCTCGATGTCATCCGCTTACTTTGAAACAAATGGAGCAGAGCCTGTGCCAGGCGCACCGTTTAACGAACCATGTATAGATGATAAAGGAATGCTGCTTGCTTGGGGTGGAAATGCAGAGTTTTTTGGTGCAACCTATGACGAAGACGGGTATTTTGATGTTTTTTCCGTTCTCCCAGGCGGCATTGAATTTGGTGCAGGAAATCCGCGTGTCTATAAAGGCGCGAATTTACAATTAGACGTTGTATTCAACAAGATTGGTTATCACTATCCGCAACAACGTATTTTGACTTTATGGGAAGATGTCGGGCCATTGTTAAAATACGAGAAACCACCGGAGCCGTTGGTTATGCGTATGAATACATTCGACTGTGCGATGTATGCACATACCAATTTGGTACCGCATTATTTTTACGGCGATGACTATCAAATCACTACACCTACCGATGTTATCGGTCAACATATCCATCTCCCGAAATGGGATTTGACTTCAGCTGACGGTGGTGCAAACGGCTGGAACTACGAAGATGGAACATTTTCACCCGGTATGGTGCGCGAACGGATAGCAGCAATCAATGCCTTGAATGAGAATGAAGCATTAATGCCTGTTGCGCATCCTTATTTCAAGGGATACGAGGAAGGTAACACTGATTCTATATGTGCAAATGACGAAGACTGTGAATATCAGTTTTCAGTAGAGAATTGTCAATCGGATTGGCATCAGGCGATTGATCTGGCAGAAATTAATAAGAGAAATAACGAGCTTGAAGTACAGGCTTTAATCGAACACAGACAGAATATGCCTGAAAACTGCGGATGGCTCGATGATCGTTATCATTTATCCGAGTCAGCATGTGATGCACTTTGGGAAGAGATGATAGAAGAAGTACACACAAGGAATACCAGTGTCTCACGTTTATTTGAAATAAATTCGGGTATGCCGGGTGCATGTGACTGGTTTGGTGCACGGACTACCTTACAACGCTGGTTCTCGGATCCGATTGTCAACACAGGCGGCATACACCGCGGACTGGGTACGACGTTTACGCACGATCACTTAGGCCCTTCAACACACCAACAGATCGGATTGTACGCCACCATGTTAACGGAACCGCCTGGTTCGGAATGGTGGCACAATGAGCTCGATAGCGTTACCGGACAAAAAGTCAAACTGTATGATATGGACAATCGTCAAGACGGTGGTCCTACTTCATGGCAGGCAGTCATCTCAGGAAAGGACGGCGAATCTATAGATTACGATGGTACGCCAGGTGATGATTCACATCGTGAATTTTTCCTGCAATTTGGCGATTTTCAGCATGCTTACGTCAAAGGTGCTTATTATGGTGTAAGTAAAGATGGTGTGGGTTGGATGAACGAAGATCCGGATAATCCACCCGAAAAATCGGCAAAACCGACTCATGACAGTTTCCGTCTGGCCATCAACCCTTCGGTCAGGAAACCGGCACAACCGGTTTTCCCCGACATTATTGCGTTTGAACCGACTTGTCCGGGTGGTAGAGAAACGATTGATGGTGGCGATTTACTGTCAGGTTCAGTGTATGGAGAAAATGATTTCACCAATCCTGAGTTGTACAATTCAAAAGGGCAGCCTCTGCGCCCCTGTGCTGAAGGTATTTCAGCAGACGATGTCGGGATGATGGTGGTGAATTACCGTAATGAACCGCTGGGCGCGCGCGTTTATGATCCGCATGCATTCGGTCCGGACGGTAAAAGGGGCACACAGACCAAGGGATTGGCAGGTGACATGGCTTTCGCCATGCAGACCCGTATTGACCGGGCAATAGATGCGTTAAACACGGTACAAGGTGCGGCTAAATCTGCGCCGTTCAAATATTATCCTTTGACACAGGGTATTTTCGATGGCGATCCGTTTACCCCAATTTTGCAAGCGTTTGCAGGTGATCATGTCAAAGTCAAAATTCAGGGGGGCTCACATGAGCATGAGCATAATGGTTCCATTAATGGTGTGAAATGGTTGCAAAGCGGTTCTGGTTTTGGGCATGCGCCGCATTCCGGCTGGCGCAATGCGCAAAATGCCGGGTTGTCGGAGCAGTTTACATTTACCACCAACTTGATTGATTATGAAAGCCCATTAGGTATCAATGACCGGATGTATGCCGTGGATACCAGTCAGGATGGGCTATGGAATGGTGTCTGGGGTGTGCTGCGCAGTTATAACAGAGCACCGCTGCATCATAGACTGATGCCATTAGCCAGCAATACTATTCCGACATTACTGGCGCCGAGCCACGTACACGATCATAAATATGAACACAAACACGATAGCCATAGCCGTATCGATAATGTATGTCCAGCCGATGCTCCGGTTCAGTACTATCATATTTCGGCGGTATTGGCCAATAAGGTATTAAAAAATGAACTGGGTATAACGATTCCACGTTGGAAATCCGAAAGTCGTAAATGGTGGGAGTGGTGGTCACCCAGAACCAACCTAAATCCATCAGGCGGTACACTAGTATACAACCCGCAACCCAATGAAATCGGTATCCGTATCGTTAATGAAGAGGGCGAAGTGGTTGATACACAGTTATTTAAATCAGGGCCACTGCACGATCCGACGGCAATATTATTCGTCCACAATGAAGATTTGGATAAATACGGCAGATTAAGACCTGATGCTCCGGTTGAACCGCTTGTGCTGCGCGCGGCTGCAGGGGATTGCATCCATATCACAATGACCAATCGATTGCCTGAGAATCCAGCAAAGATGCCGGATTTGTATGGATATACCTCGGTTTCCGGCATTATCCCACGTAATTGCAGCGAATTAGGCAATGCGGCGAATGATGATGCTGCACATTGTGAACGAAGCGAGTATTACGATCATGCTTCGACAACATTCAATAACAATCTGGTCCGTCCATCAAACCATATCGGGTTGCATCCGCAATTGGTGCATTATGATCTGCAGGCCAGTGACGGTAACAATGTCGGTCTGAATTCAAGGAGTACAGTGGCGCCTGGTAAGTCCAAACGTTATGCCTGGTACGCCGGTACTATCGAAGTGCCGCCATTGGAAAATGCCTGTTTGTCAACGGATGACAGCGCTTACGAAACACTAAACAATTTTTCTTTATTTTATAAAGAGCCGTTGTCTTCTGCTGACTTATTTACTGCAGCCAGTTTGGACAGAAATATCTACAGCTTCTTGAACCGGAGAATTTTTGATCAAAATAAAAAAATGCCTAATGGAGAAAGTTTCGATCAATACAGATTTAATCCGGCATTAAATGAAGCTGACGTTGATTTCGGTATGGTATTGAAAGATAACTTTAATAAATGGCGCATGCTGGAAGAAGGTATATTCGATAACATGTTCTATTCATTGAGTGATTTCTGGGGTATTTTGACAGGTAAATTACCACAATCATGTTTGCAGTATTTTGGCGACGATCGAACGAATATGTCGAAAATTGATACATTGCTGTTCGACCGTGGCCGGATTGTTAATACCTTGGCTGAATGTCTGACTGACGCAAAACTGGTCAATGAATTTCCAATCAGCCCTTATACGACACGACTCGTATCTCTCCAGCAAAATAATGAACAGTGTGAGCCCGCCCGATTTGTTGCAGTTGAATACGGCGGTAGCAACTTAACGCCGCCCGATCGTATCAAACAAGGTCAGAAAGGTGCGATTGGTGCGTTAGTCATCGAACCCGAAGGTGCTACATGGGAAGAAAATGACACGGCTATTGACCGGCAGAATCCAGGTTCCGATCAATCCAACACGCGTACAACGCGTATGGCGGCCGATGTGAAATATCCGGTTATTTTTGATGGAAAAGCAGTAGACCGTCAGTTCAGAGATCTGGTGCTGGTACATCAAAAAGGCTTGAATCTGCGCTATAAAGATGGCTCGGCCATTCCAAACATTGCGGCTGAGAAAGAAGACGCCAATGAAGATCCACAGCAAACAGCACCTGAAGATGCGCACGATTCCGGCCATATGGCTATTAATTACGGTACCGAACCGATGTGGTTCCGTTTCGGGTTGCCACCTGACTCGGATTTCGGCAAAGCCGGCTTGGGAGGGGTGGACAATGCATGGCAAGCATTTAGTAATGGCGCAGGTAAGATTGGTACGGTCATCAATGGTGATTCGGAAAGCAGTGAGCCATACGTGCCTATTCTGACAACATATGCGGGGCAGGAAATGCGTATTCGTGCATTGATGCCGACGGGTGTCGGTCGGGCCACGACGGGAGAATTGCATGGTCATCATTGGCCACGCGATCCTTATCTGGCTGAACATACGGATAACGGATACCCAAGAGGTAACAGCAAATCGAGTTGGGGTGTGGCATCCCAGTGTATTGGCAATAATGCCCTGGCCTTTCATTTAGGTGGGCAGGAAAGTATCTCGCCGATGGCGCACTTCGATTTGGTATTTCCTAAGGCTGGCGGTGAGTATAAGGTAGTTGGGGATTATCTCTGGCGCGATCATGCCGGTTTCGGTATTACCAATGGGCTATGGGCGCTGGTGAGAGTAACCGATGCGCCTCCTGAATTTAATGACGGCGAATTGGGCAGCTTGCGTTCCAATTGCGATCTGCCCGGATGAAGGTTGTAATTTATGCCGCTGGTCTTGTGCAGTTGTTGTTTGTAATAGCTGCACAAGCCGAAGTTCCGTTATATCTTGATCGCATGATTGAGCGTGAAGGCATTAGTATGCACTTGCGTATGGAAGCTGTTGACGATCATGCGCCAGCAGTGCCTGTAGCCGGACAGCAGGTACGCCTTTGGTTGGAAGGCAAACGTCTCGCGGACAATCAACCTTTGAGTAATTGGCCGATTGGCGCCTGGCTTGACCGTCAAACAGATGTCATGTCTGGTGCTGTGCCAGTCTGCGGTCAACGTGTCGGCCAATATTTGAGCGGTAATCTGGTCCACAGGCCGTTGCTCGATCTGACCGGTTATTATGTCTTGAGCCTGGATGATGAACCGAGTATTTCGGTTCTGGATCCGTCAGTCAGTTTCAGCGGGCGCAGCAGTTTGTACACGGCAATGCAGCTTGAGGGTAAAGGCTTTGATTGGGTCAAAACCAGCGATGACGCTGAACTTTTTGTCGCATTACCGGAAGAAAAAAAACTTGCCGTGGCCGATTTGCAAATGCTGCAAATTCTGGACACCGTCGAGTTACAGGGCAAACCCACGCGACTTGCCTTGCAGCCGGATGAACGTTTGCTTTGGATCGGCCAGACCGGCGATGCGCCGGAACAAAGCCGTGTTACTGTTTTCGATACGGTGAATAAAGTATTGGTCGCCGATATTCAGTTATCACCGGGCTATCATGAATTTGCTTTTTCAAATGATGACCGTATGGTCTTTGCCAGTAGCCGGCAAAGTAAAACGGTAACTCTGATTGATGCGAACAGGCTGGAAATAGTTCGTGAATTACGATTGAATTACGAACCGATCAGCCTGACTTTCGATGATCAGCAGCAATTGCTCTGGATTATTGACGGCGGAAATGGTGTTATTCATCGTTATGATAGTCAAGGTACGGCTGTAGACAAGATACAATTAGACGCCGGGCTTGGCCCGGCAAGACTCAGCCCTGATGCACGGTATATGTTTGTGGTTAATCCGAGTCAGCATTGGCTGCATGTTTTTGATACAGCGAATGGCAAGGAGAAGCATCGCATCAGCATTTCAGGACAGCCTTACGATGTATTGTTTTCAGAACAATACGCGTATATCAGAACATTGCAATCCGAACTTGTCGGACTGGTTTCATTATCCAGTCTTGAAGATGCCGAACCAATATTAAAATTTGTTCCAGCAGGCGCCAAGTCCCTGTCGGAAGCGTCAAATCTATTGCGCGCCTCGAGTATGGCTTTAACATTGGATCGATCCGGTGCGTTTTTTGCCAATCCTGCTGAACGCACGCTGCATTACTATATGGAAGGTATGAATGCACCGAGCAGCAGTTTACGCACATACGGCCATGTGCCAATGGCTACAATGGTGGTGCAGAGTGGTTTGCGTGAAATAAAACCCGGGCTATATTCAGCAGTCATACGATTGCCGGCAGCAGGGAATATGGTTTTGGCGCTGGCTAGTGAAGCACCGATAGTGCGTGAATGTCTGGGACTGAAAATCGGTACATCAAAGCAAACGGTTGCAAATGAAGCGGTTAAGGCACGCTGGATGAATGATAGTGTTCAAACGGTTGCCGTTGGCAATCCGGTAAATTTTCGTCTGGAAATTGGGGATGAACTTGAAACAGAAAATATCCCTGGTAACCTGTTTTATTTACGGATTGTTCCCGCACAGGGCGGCAGAACGATAATCTGGCCATTAAAAAACGATCCTGATACCGCGAATCAATGGGTTGCCGAGGGTGTTTTGTCTCAAACCGGCGGGTATTATGTTTATGTTGAAGGGGAACAACCCATAAATGCGGTTTACGCTACTGTTCTGGTCAATCATTTGAACTGAACTTTTGAATTGTGATGAAAAAATTATTAATTTATGTTGTTTTACTTCTGGTTATTGGAATGATACATGTTGTGGCGGCACAGCAAACAGGGCAATCCAATGAAACACAGGTTGTTATTCCCGATGTTTCACTCCAGGACAGCAACGGAAAAATTCAACCGCTAGCAACACTAATCGATGACCGTACCGTGATTGTCAACTTCGTTTTTACCACATGCAATTCCATCTGTCCGTTGCTAAACGCGACCATGCAGGCGGTAGAGGAACAGATACAGAGCCGTTTGGGGGAAGAAGTCATTTTGATTTCAATCTCGGTTGATCCGCTAAACGACACGCCGGAAAGATTAAAAACCGTTTCAGAGCAGCTCGGGGCAGGCGAGGATTGGCACTGGCTGACCGGAAAACGTTCCAGCGTCAATCAAGTATTGAAAGCATTTAATATTCCCGTGGGAGGTCGTCCCGAAGATCATCCGCCTGTTATCCTGGTTGGTAATGTAAAGTATCAAAAATGGTTTCGCTGGGTGGGTATTCCAGCCCCGGATGCGCTTGTCGAGGCGATTGATCATGTTAAATATAATGAATTATAAAAGATATGATTATTAGAAATCTTTGCAGCATCCTGTTGAGTCTTTCGTTGTTGATTCCTTTCTGGGGATACGCTGCGGGTAACACTGCAAAAGATACACTATCCGCTGATGAACGTATTGAACGTGCGCGCCATTATTTCGGCGATGAACGCCTGACGGATCAGGACGGCGTATCACACCGTTTTTTCAGTGATTTGCTGAGCCAGCATATTGTTTTGATCAATGTTATTTTTACCGATTGTAAAGATGCCTGTCCCTTGCAGACTCAGCGTTTGCAGTTTGTGCGCGAACAACTGGGCGAGCAGTTTGGTTCAGAATATATCTTTCTTTCATTGTCCGTTGACCCTGATCGTGACAATCCGTCTGCACTTAAAGCGTTTGCCGAGAAGCAACATGCCGATCTGCCCGGGTGGCGGTTTTTAACCGCTGATAAGACTACGATGCTTACAATACTGGGGCGTCTGGGTCAATGGACCGATGACCCGAACAATCACAGTACTTTGTTGATAGCAGGCAATGCGCGTAACGCACATTGGATTAAACTGCGCCCCGATTCCCCACCGGAAAGAGTTGTTGAAGATTTAAAACGCCTTGCTTCCAACACCGCTGAACATTTTTGATCGTTAGGCATGATTCGGTGGATTGGTCTATTTTTGTTTTTCTGGTATGTACATGCTAATGCGTCAGGTTCAAATACTGAAGAATTTACGCGTGATTCAGTTGCACTGGGGCAATCCATTTTTGAATCGGGTATTGGCCGGGATGGTAGAGCCATTGGCGCGACATTACATGGTCTTCCGTTATCCGGTGCTGCAATTGCCTGTTCTGGGTGCCATGGGCAGGACGCACGTGGCGGTGGTGAAGCTTTTATTGTCGCACCGGATATCCGTTGGTCCCGCCTGAATAATCCTTTCCCATCGAGGCGTGCTGCTGGAGCGGGAAAATCTTACGATATTTTCTCATTTACCAAAGCCATACGCAGCGGCTACTCGGCCGACGGCAGGCAACTTGATCCCGCCATGCCGCGCTTCGATCTGGCAGACGATGAAATAAACAGTTTAATCGCCTATTTGTCGGCAATAGACCAGCAAACGACTTCATTAGAAAAGCGTTTTAATATTATCAGTTTGTTACCTATATCAGGGCATAGCAAATACGCGGATGAATTGTCTCTAAAACTCAATGATTGCGCTTCATTGCATGTTGGTGTCCCCATTGCCGCAATCGATACACTTTATTTCAGCACACCTGAAGATGCGTTGAAACAACTTGAAAATTACATTGAGAGAAGCGCAAATCCATTGGTATTACTGCCCTTTATCATGGGCTGGGAAGATAAATACACTGAATTTATACGATCAAACAATATCCCAACTGCCTTGCCATTCTCTTTTCTTGATCCGCCTCTTTTAAAAGACGGTGTATTTGAAAAACAATGGCATTTTTATTTTCCTGGACTGCAATCGCAACTTAAAGCCTTGATGAGGTCTATCCATAGAGAAGACTATACGCATATCCGCATTATTCATAATCTCGCAGATGAATTGAGTGTCCGACTGAATGAAATCGTATTGCATGAAGCGGAACGTTTGAATATGGCTGTTCTCACGCATGTGCAAAAAAATGATCAGCAGGATTTTAAGATAGCGGCCATATGGCTTACGCCCACCGCGATGAATCAATCATTTGAACGATTTGAGTTAAATCCGGATATACAGATGCTCGTTCCCGTATTTTTCTTTACGCAGGATGCTGATCCCAGCTTTAGCTGGCGCGTTGCCTATCCTTATAAACCGAGAGACGATGATGGTCAGTGGCTATCGCCGGTTGATGTCTGGACAAGTGCAGCCTGCACGTTTTTGGTAAACCTGAGCAGCAGTGATTTGGCAAAAAATGATGGGGCGCCATTGTATCTGGAATGGGGCGACGGTTTCAAACTAAACGGCAGGCTTGATCCTGAATCTTTATCGGATACGGTTTTTATACATGATTATGAATAAAACACATATCGCTTTTATTATTTTCGCCGGTTTTTTCCTTTTCCTCCCGCAATATACTTTAGCTGAAACGATTCGTTATCAGAATGTCGCGCCGATTTTCAACGAGCGTTGTATTCTCTGTCATGCTGGCCCGGGTGCTTCCAATGGGTTTCAGATGGAAACCTATCAAAACCTTATAAAAGGCGGAAACAATGGCGTTGTTATCATTCCCGGCGAAGCCGAGAATAGTGAGCTGTATAAACGCATCAAGGGAACCAGTCAGCCACGTATGCCTTTAACGGGACCACCATTTCTAAGTAATGACCAGACTGAACTGATTGCGCAGTGGATCAACCAGGGCGCTTTAGATTCGATTGTTGAAGATAATTTAGACAGCACTAATACCACCGCATCAACCACACTTGATGCGGGTATAAGCACCCGGAAACAAACTGCAGATTCCGGTCAGGTGACTTTTGACGACGTTAAATCTATTTTCATAATGCGATGTATGAAATGCCATAGTCCTAATGGCATAATGGGTTCACCGCCCGAAAATTATCTGATGGACAACTATCAAAATATATTGAGTGCCAATGATCGAGCACGCATAGTACCCGGTAATCCGGCAGCCAGTGAATTAATCCGCCGCATTCGCGGTCAATCGCTTCCACGCATGCCACTCGACGGACCGCCGTATTTGAATGATGATGAGACGAGTTTAATTGAAAAATGGGTCGAGCAGGGCGCCCGTGACGAAGATGGGCTAAAAGCAACCATCCCGACCGACGCAAAAATACGCCTGCATGGGCGGTATACGGCACGGTGGAATCTCGATGGTAATCTGCCGTTCAAAATAACCGGAAATACACGTATTAAAAAATCCCCCAACCTTGGTGATTATGTACAGCTTCGTGGTCGTTTGGATACCGATGGAAATATTATTGCCGATCGATTACGTCGAAGAGATTGATATTGCTCACATGAGTTCAGTGCACAATGCAATCCATGAGCAGCTGATAAGTTCACTGAATCCGTAAAAATTATTTTGTAAAAGTACTAGTTTTGTTACATTGTTTGTATAATTAAGACTTTAAAGGCCACCGTGATGCAAAGACAGCACTTAAGCAAACCCGTTATCAAACAAAGCAAGTTGCCAAAATTGATTACACTGGGTTTGGTTTTGATCATTATCATTTTTGCGGTTTCACTTCTACCACGAGGTTTTTCCGGTGATACTTCGGTAATAGGAAAAGGAATCCCTGTACTGGTTTTAGTCCATGACGATAACATTCTCCAAAGCGGCGAGACCATGGTAGTCATGAATCAAATCAGAAATGAGTATGCAGCACGCCTGGAGTTTGTCGTGGCTGACATTAACACTCCTGAAGGAAGAGCATTTGCCAATAGCAGCGGATTTATGCCGACTGCGTTAATATTTTATTCATCTACGGGACAAAATCTGCGTGTAATTTATTCACCACAAACGGCAGAGTCTCTGCGACAAGCGCTAGAAGTGATATTTTAACAAGGTATAACATTGCGCCTTGCCAAAAGAAAAAAACAAAGCGCTCTACACACCACCCAACTGAGGTTTCTAGGTTGAAAAATGAACAATCCTTTCCAGAACACTGCGCTTTGTAGCATAACACCACGGTAACGATGTACCTGTCTATATCCAAAACAAGATTAGAAAATATAGTGCATCCCCAACGACTTTGGATTATTTTTTTTCTTTTTCTCATCGGATGTGGCAACGATTTCACCGAGAAACCACAAACGATCAATGTCAGCGCATTACCTGATCGCTCATCAGAAGCGGTTCGCGAACAACATGTTCAATTGATTGAAAGTATTTGCAACAAGATTGATATTACTTGCCAGTGGGTAGACAGTCCGGATTACAAATCCCTGGTTCATCAATTTGGAAAAGGGGAGATTGATCTGGCTTATTTGGGGGGTGTGACATTTATACTGGCGCATGAGCGGTATGGTGCAATACCATTAGTAATGCGGGACATTGATATGCATTTCACATCATCGATATACGTTCATGAAAACAATAATACTATAAATGACCTTAAAGACTTAAAAGGCAAGGCAGTTTCATTTGGTCCTTTTTATTCGACTTCTGGCCATATCATGCCGCGTTACTATTTACGACGGAAAAACATAGAATCCGAAAAATACTTCGCTTTGACAACCCACAGTTCAGGGCATGATGATACGTTAGCGCAGATTGTTAAAGGTGAAATAGATGCTGGGATAGTCAATAGCCATATTGCCGAAGATATTCTTCATGACAAAAAATTGCCGCTGAAGTTGATCTGGGAGACACCTCCCTATATGAATTATGTCTGGGTTATACATCCGAGTATGAGCGACAGTTTACAGACAAAGCTCCAGAATGCCTTTCTAGAACTGAATATTTCAGCACCAGTTGATAAGATTATCTTGGAAAAGCAGGGCGCGCGCGGTTACCTGCCAGTTTTAATCGATGATTTTATAGATGTTCAGCATGCTGCCAGATATTTACTTTCAGAACAGAACCTACCAGCCGAACAGAAAAAATGAATCAGGATCATGATTAAGAAAGAAATTATAATAATGATCTTCAGTATGTTCATTTGTATCATACTGATAACTTTTCTATTTATTTGGCGGGATTTAAATAATCAATACAATACCCGGATTCTTTACGATTATCATTTGTCATCTATTCTGCATGCAGAATCAATCCATGCAGCTTTTATTAACCTCAGGCCAATAAAAGGTATAGAATCAATATCATTGGTTCAAATCACAGATACTCAATCTTTTGCCAGTAATGCAAGAATGCAATATAGACGCATTATTGAACACAGCCACTCGCTTTTAAAGCTTCAGCGAGAATTTGATGACCCCAGTATGTCCGGCGTCGCTCAACGATTAAATCAGGCCATTGATGAGCTTTATGCATTGGATCGCCGTTACGAATCGGATCCATTGCAATTTGCCATAGAACTTGCCAATCAGGATTTAAGTATTGAAATTGTCAGCCAACAATTTAAGCGCTTGCATCAAATAGCGATGAAGAAAATTCAACAGGAAATCGAAAATAAACAACCTTATATCTGGTTGCTAGAGATTTTATTACCGATACTCTTTATTGCAGGTGCTATTGCAGTATGGCGTCACAACTTAAGAATAATTCAACGTGAAATTGCTCTCGAAGAACAAACTGTGAAATTACTGGAAGAAAATGACAAAAGACTGAATGAAGCACAAAACATTGCACAGATTGGGAATTGGGAATTGGATCTGAAAAATAAAATATTATATTGGTCAGATGAAATTTTCCGTATTTTTGAAATCGATTCATCAAAATACACTCCATCGTACAATTCTTTTAGGAATTTGATTCATCCTGAAGACAGAGAAATTGTTGATAAGGCTATTAATGATTCACAACAATTGCATCAGTCCTATAATTTGGCGCACCGGTTATTAATGCCAGACGGCCGTATCAAACATGTCAGAGAACGTGGTGAAACAGAGTTTGACGAAGACGGCAAACCCAGCAGATTATTGGGAACCATACAGGACATCACGTATCTCCATCAGATTGAAAAGGACCTGAAAAGTAGTGACGAGCGTATGCGTCTGGTCTTGAGAGCTACTCATGATGGTATCTGGGACTGGAATCCAGAAACACACGAAGATTACCTGTCTCCGCGCTGGAAAGAGATTGTTGGTTATCGTGATGATGAATTACCTAACATCGATTCCAGTTTTTTTGAATTGATTCACCCTGAAGACCAACAGGCCGTCAAACTGGCTATTGAGCGGCACTTGAAAAAAAAGGAACCATTCCGCATTGAAATACGTCTGCGTCATAAAGATGGCAGTTACAAGTGGATTTTGTCCCGCGGCGAAGCCGTTTGGGATGATGATGGAAAGCCGCTGCGCATGGTGGGCTCGATAACGGATATTACCGGTCTTAAAAAAACGCAGGAAGAACTTCGCATTTTGAATAACGAACTTGAATTCCGGGTGCAACAGCGTACTGAAGAATTGAAAACGGCGCGTGATGAAGCAGAACGCGCCAATCGGGCTAAATCTGAATTCCTGTCGCGTATGAGTCACGAACTCAGAACACCGATGAATGCAATTCTTGGTTTCAGCCAGCTACTGGAAATTGAAGATCTTCCATCGAATATCAATGAATATGTCCATGAAATACATCGTGCCGGTGATCATTTGTTGGAGCTAATTAATGAATTGCTTGATCTGGCTCGCGTTGAATCAGGAAAAATGTCAGTGTTCTTGCAGCCTGTCAATGTGAATTATGCTGTCAAAACCGCTGCAGAAATTGTGCGTCCATTGATGGAAGAGATGGAAATCCGCTTTGTCTGCAATTGCAACTTTAATGTTTATGTAATGGCAGACGCTACCCGATTACGGCAGATTCTAGTGAATTTGCTGTCTAACGCAATCAAATATAATTCCATCAACGGAAGTGTAGAAGTCTCTTGCTATGGTAAACAAGACAGCAGTTTTTTACGCATAACTGTTGTTGATACCGGCCCTGGAATCTCTGTAGAACATCAGGCAAATCTGTTTACGCCGTTTGAAAGGTTGGGAGCGGAAAATTCATCTGTTGAAGGAACTGGTATAGGTTTGGCGCTTTGCAAACAACTTGCAGAACTTATGGGTGGCAAGCTGGGTTTTGAATGTATGGTTCATGCAGGAAAAGGTTCTTTATTTTGGCTCGATTTGCCAATTGCAGATGAAATAAAAACAGTAGAAGTTAAACAACATGACGAAGAAAATATCGTAGTTGAAACGAAACAGATCATTATTTTATATATTGAGGATAATCCTGCTAATTTGCGTGTTGTAGAAGGGATGTTGAGAAAAAAATCGCATTTAAAACTGATAGCTGCAACCAGCGGTGAAGAAGGATTGAAGCTTGCGCGGCGTTTTAAGCCCAACGTTATACTGCTGGATATACATTTGCCGGGTATAGATGGTTACACTGTTCTAAATGAACTTACTAACGATCCGGAAACTTGCAATATACCGGTTGTTGGACTATCAGCCGATGCTATGGATATTGATGTAAAACGTGGGCTGGAAGCCGGTTTTGCATATTACCTGACCAAACCGGTAAAAATGAATACATTGTTTCATACGATAGATCGTTGTTTAGAAAAAATGGATTAACGTGTAAAAATCTGGAATGTTATCTACCTACTTAGGTTTTGGGACAAAAAAAGAACGTTTACTTTTTATATACGCAATCAGGGGGTATCAACATGCAAAAACTGCTTCTCTTCCTCTTTTTACTAGTATCAATCGCGGCACATGCCAATCCCAAAGTCGAATCCAGGGAATATAAACTGATGCTAAAAGCCGATCTTTTTCAATACAATACTGAAGCAGAGAATGTCGGCAGCTTTTTGGATAATGCCAAAGTAACAGTTGAAGCAGCAATCAATGGGGATGCTACAGGTCGCGAAAGTCTCGAAAAAGTGAGAGATGTCACATTTTATGATACGCACGGAACCTGTCAGCTTAATGAAGTCGGCTATATATTCCGTGAAAGAATAGAGAACGAAGCCTCGGAGGTCACACTGAAATTCCGCAGCCCGGATCGCTATATATCCCATTTCGAAGATTTGTCAGCAGCGAGTCCTAAAGCAGATACAAAATTTGAGGCAGACATCGGAATATCTTCAGCATCACCGTTTAAAGTAGTGTATGGACATTCCAATACTGTCCCCAATAAACGCACCATCAACAAAATGGGGGATATCAATCATCATTTCACGGGTTTCAATAATGGCTATGGTTTTTCAGATGATACGGAATTAAGCCCTGTAGGAGGCTTAACCATTCGTGAACATGTTTATAAGGGAAGGGAGATTGATTTGGGATCAACCAAAGCTAAGATTTCTGTAACTCTGTGGTATAACGGCATTCCTACAGACCATCAAAACCCAGTACTTGCAGAAGTTTCGTTTAAATATAAGGATAAGTCGGCCAATTACACTAAACAAGTAGTTAATAATGCTAAAGCATCATTTGATGCCTTGCAAAGCTTAACTCACTGGATAAACCCCGATTCAAAAACCAAAACAAAATGGGTCTACGACTTCGATTCAAGTTTTTGTAGCTGAAGAATGGGGGAAAAGGGGATTGTCATGACGCTCGCTAACAATCCCTGATGTAAACTAATCTACTTTCTCAAGCGTATTGATACTAATGTGCGGCCAGCGTGCACGCCCTGGCTGTCCATCTTCACGTGGTCTAAAAAAGTCCAATATCACAACTTGTGAATATTGCATGCGTAGTTTTCGATGCCTACAATGTCCATGTTTACCTTTTTCTTTCAATTCCTGAATCCAGAATGTGGATTTCATGCTAGTGGCATCAGCTTGTCTTACCACAAAAGGAATGTTATGAATCCCCGCATTTTGTCGTGTTGTGTCAACTGTTAATACTGTTGTTCGATGTATATCAACCCCTTTATTTGCAAAACGCAGAATTTCATTCATATCTCGAGGGTTGAATCCTGGAAAGCCTGGAACGCCAACATTCCCCATGAAGGGGTTGTGTATAAAGTGTTTATAGGGTTCCAGGTAAAGATCATCTTCAAAATCATAACCGGGAGTAGATAGATCTTCAAAACGTCCAATGGGGAGTCCGCTTAAAGGTGGGATCTCTGGCATACCTTTTTCAACACTACTTGTTCCAAGAGCTAATACCGAGTTACCATGCGGTATGCTTGCCAGGCGGGCAACGGTGAGTTCTGCATCTACCACTCCTTTTGTCGCTGAAAAATCTTTGTCTATAGTGCGCAAGTTTTTCATATGGAGCCATAAGCCAGGCTCGTGGTGTATAGCGAGACCGGGAGTACCTGCAAGGCCGCTTTTGGGGAAATCGTCCGCAATTTGCTGACTTATCGATTGTTGATAATCCAGTGTAACTACAAACTGGTCATCTTCACCACTATTATCGATTACTCCGGGAAGTCCACGATTGGGTACATTATCGTCAACCATTGTAAATTCAAGGGTTTCATCGTATTGATTCATTAAAAGGCGGTAATCAAACGGGCCACCATCAAAGGGTAGCGCAATCATATTCCAACCACCCCCTTTACTAACCCATTTTCCTGGGAGAAGGCTTAAAGGACCTAATTCTTCATCATCGGGCTTAGACATATAAAATTTACGTCCTAACGATTCTTTATTTCTTCTCATTGTACACTCCTTTTTGCAAGTTAATTAATGAATGAACAAACTGCAATTCACTATAAATGCAAAAAAATAAAAGTAATGTGAGAAAAATCACTAGTACTCTTTCAATTTAATATTTGCGAGTACAGCGCTCAGAAGATATTTTGTCACAAGGCGCAGAATGCGGCCAATGGTTGTTCCATTGGCAAGTGCTGTAACACAGTGACGGGATATCTTGTG
>JAGRFM010000127.1 GCA_020446045.1 Nitrosomonas sp. | reverse complement strand
CTGCGCCGATTTCGAGACTGTATTCATCCAGCAATCTGCCGCGGACTACTTTATCATCGATACCTTCTGGAATATAAACCGAGTTCAGTTGCGGCAAGCGGTATTTTTCGTCAACAACATAACTAATCCCCATGGTTTCCAACCCCGCTTTAAACGCTTCATGATTGCGTTGATGCCTTGCCCATGAATGCTCCAGACCTTCTTCATACAACATGATAAGCGATTCATGCAGCCCATAGAGTGAATTGGTCGGTGCGGTATGATGATAGGTACGGGTAGAAGATCCCCAATAACCCAGCAGCAGATTGATATCCATGAACCAGCTGTGAACCTTGGTTTTACGGTTTTTCACAAAATCAGTCGCGCGCTCCGAGAAACTCACCGGCGACAATCCGGGCGGACAAGACAAACATTTCTGACTGCCTGAATAAATGCCATCAATCCCCCATTCATCCACTCTAATCGGTGAACCACCCAGAGAAGTGACGGTGTCAACAATAGTCATGGCATTATTTCTTTGCGCAATTTCGCACAATGTTTTGGCATCGGACAACACGCCGGTTGACGTTTCGGCATGAACAAACGCCAAAACCTTGGTATCGGGGTTTTGCTTGAATGCATCTTCAACTTTCTGTGGATCGACAGGTTCGCCCCACTTGTCGTCGACGACAACAGCAACGCCACCGTGACGCTCGACGTTTTCAATCATCCGTCCACCGAACACACCGTTCCGGCAAACGATCACTTTATCGCCCGGTTCGATCATATTGACGAAACACATTTCCATGCCCACAGAACCGGGCCCGGAAACTGAAAAGGTCATTTTGTTCCTGGTCAAAAATGCATAGCGCAGTAAATCCTTGATCTCTTCCATCATATCCGCAAAAACCGGATCAAGATGGCCCAATGTCGGACGCGCCATTGCATTTAATACACGGGGATGCGTATCTGAAGGGCCGGGCCCCATTAACATGCGTTGCGGTGGATAAAATGTCGTTAATTCTTTTTCGGGACGAAAAGCTTCAGTAGTCATGAAAAATCCTAGTATTATTTTAAAGTTAAAAGTTTCTTGTAAATCTTTCGAATCGGGTTATAACAAGTCTGCAATTTTAACAAGTGATTGGAAAATTTACTATAAACATGGCTTAATTCGCTTCAGTTTATCGCCAGAATTGCACATAGCAAGGTGCACACTGCAGAAAAAACAAAGAAATCAGACGCTATGGATATCTTTTTCTCTTGCTTTTTCAGATCGCTTATCACCCCCGCGCGGCTTTGGTTTAACCTGTCTTTGCGACAATGCTTCAATCTGTTGAAGAAATCTTTCATTACCCAACACCCACGCCTTATTTGTTGCAGCCCTGATTTCCTCGATCGTTTTATCGGGCACTTGATTTTCAAACAACGCGCCATAAGCTAACCGGCGTTCAGCCGCATCTGTACCTAAAGCCGTATAAACACTATGTTCTCTGATAAGGGAAGACTTAATGCCTAAAGCATTAGCGTGATAACTTGACCAGGGATAGTCTGACGGATGCTCAACCAT
>JAGRFM010000126.1 GCA_020446045.1 Nitrosomonas sp. | reverse complement strand
CGTTCACCCGACAATCCCTTCAAACCGGTACCTGATGGATTTAATGATGCAATGGATCATAACCGTAAGGTATTGCCGAAGGGAAATCCAGAATGAATGACCGCATAGCCCAGGCCCTGACCAAACTTTTTGACCGGCACCGGATCGTCTTCTGGTACGACGCCAAGCAGGAATTGCGCGACGACTTCGAGGCGCTGTCGTTGCCCGGTATCGAAAAACTGGAACTCACCAACAACGAGTATGGTGTCAAATACAGGATTTTGCGCGAACAGCCGGAACAGAAATTCCTGCTCTACCGTGAAGGCCCTCAGCCAGCCGATCTGGATAACTGGCTGCTGGATGTGCAATTGGCCCACGGTGAATTCCGAACCGACCAGGTGGCCATTTGGCTGTCCGAACTGGAGCTTGGTCTTGAGTTCACGGATGTGGTGCAGGCCCATGTGGAATTCTTCAAGGCGATCAAACGCAAAGACGCTCTCAAGAAGCTTCTGAAAACGGACGACACCGCCGGACAAATTCGTCTGAAAATGCTGGCGGTATGCGCTGGCAGCGAGCCGCGAATGGATGCGGTGGTGGAAAACCTGTTGCAGGAACTGGCTGACGGTCGGGACGAGAAAATCAAACTGGCTGACCGATGCAGCCTGGACAGCTTTCTCTGGGAACAGATGACCCGCCTTTATGGTTACAATTCTGGAGAACCGGGCATTCGCGATTTTACCATCGAGCTGTTCAAGTCCTGCTACGCCATGGGCACCGACGGCCAGGTGAAACTGACCGGCGACGCTCTGGTGTTTCTCAAGCGCTGGAAAGACAGCCGCCAGTTTGAAGACGGCTTTGAAACACTCTCGGGCGAATGCGCCGAAGTTCTGGGTATCGAACAGGATCTTGCCAAGCGTGATTTCCGTGAGTTGATAGAGCTGGATTACTTCCGTTTGATCGATCAGAAGATCATCAGCGACCTGGTGCGGGCGGTGGCAGCCCGCACGGTCTCAAGCGGTGACGTGGCGATCTGGGTTCGCCAGCGGCGGCAAAGCCATTGGTATCGCGAATACCGGCATCTGTACGAGGCAGTTGATTATGCCGCCCAGTTCACCTATGCCCTGGGTGAGGCCAAGCTCGCCATGGACAGCCTGGCAGAAGGCGTAAAGCGCTACAGCCGCTTCTGGTATCAACTCGATCAGCTCTACCGCAAGTTCACCTACCACGTCCGCATATCGGGACAAGCATCGCTGATGGGCAGCCTAACCGAGCAGGTCGAAAACCTTTATTCCAACAATTACCTGCTGAAGCTCGGCAATAGCTTCCAGGCCTTCGTGGATGCGGCAACCAAATGGGAAGCCTTCCCGGTGCGCAAGCAGAAAGAGTTTTTTGAGCACTGGGTGCGACCATTTCTACGCAAGGATAACAAGGTTTGCGTGATTATCTCCGATGCCATGCGCTATGAAATCGGCGATGAATTGTTGAGTCTCATCCGCCAGGAAGATCGATACAGCGCCGAACTGGAACCGGCGCTTTCGGTGTTACCCAGCTATACTCAGCTGGGTATGGCCGCGCTGCTGCCCAACAAAGAGTTGACGATTGCCGATAATGAAACCGGTACCGTGCTGGTGGATGGACAAAGCTCTCAAGGTACGGCGAATCGCACAAAAATTCTGCAAACAGCGCTGAATGGAAGGGGGCAAGCGATTAAAGCTGATGAATTCATGCAGCTTAATCGTGATGAAAGTCGTGATCTTCTAAAAGCGAATGACGTGCTGTATGTGTATCACAATCGCATTGATCACACTGGGGATAAAATGCACTCGGAAGGTCAAACTTTTGAAGCAGCAGAACAAACGTTGAACGACATTGTCTTGCTGATAAAAAAACTGACGGCAGCGAATGCCAGCAACATTTTGGTGACTGCTGACCACGGGTTTATCTATCAAGATAACGAACTGGATGAGAGTGACTATCTGAGTGTGGATGCTAAAGGCGATAGGGTGCTTTATCGGGATCGACGATTTGTATTGGGGAAAAATCTGGCAGAATCAAATAGCCTGCACAAGTTCACTCCAGAGCAACTTGACCTTGCCGGTGAGGTGGAGGTCCAGATACCCAAGTCGATCAACCGCCTGCGCCTAAAGGGTTCCGGTAGCCGCTTTGTGCATGGTGGCGCATCGTTGCAGGAGGTGGTGATTCCGGTACTCAAGATCAACAAGAAGCGCCAAAGTGATGTGACCGCCGTTGAAGTGGACATCCTGCGTGGAGCCAGTTCAGTGATTACTTCCGGGCAGTTGGCGGTGACGATGTATCAAGCGGAACCGGTCACGGACAAGATTCAGCCGCGTGTATTGCGGGCTGGTATTTACACTGAGGCAGGCGATTTGATATCCGATAGCCACGATTTGACTTTTGACCTGGGCTCGGACAACCCCCGGGAACGAGAGCTGCAGGTGCGTTTTGTATTGACTCGCAAAGCTGATGAGGCTAACGGCCAGGAAGTCATTTTACGGCTGGAGGAAAAACATGCTGGAACTTCACATTACAAGGAATACAAGTCACTCCGTTACTTGATGCGGCGCTCATTTACCAGTGACTTTGATTTTTAAAGAGCAAGCAACTGATGAACGAACTTGACCAAAAAATTAACATGCACTTTCCGGGGCTTGTTGTTCGCAAGGATCTCGTCAAGACGGTCAAGGGTAACGCCATTGTTCCTTCCTACGTGCTGGAATATCTGCTGGGACAGTATTGCGCCACGAACGATGAAGTCACTATCCAAGCAGGAATAGAGACTGTTAAAGAAATACTGGCCAAACATTATGTGCATCGAAATGAAGCGGGACTTATACGGTCTAATATCCGGGAAAAGGGACGTTATAAAGTCATAGACAAGATCAGCGTTGATTTAAATGACAATAATGACACTTATGAAGCCCGGTTTGCCAATCTTGGTATAAAAGACGTCCTTGTCGACTCGGGCACAATAAAAAAACACCCCAAGTTGCTAGTCAGCGGGGTGTGGTGCATTGCCGACATCGAATACGAATTCACCGAAGACAAAAACGCCAGCCCTTGGATCTTGTCGACCCTCAAGCCGATCCAACTGTCTCAATTTGACTTTGACGGTTATGCTGAGGCCCGCAAACAATTTACGACCGACGAGTGGATTGATTTGCTTGTTCAAAGCATCGGCTTCAATCCGGAGATGTTCGGCAAGCGCAGCAAGCTGATCCAGCTGATCCGTCTGATTCCGTTTTGCGAGCGCAACTACAACCTGATCGAACTTGGCCCCAAGGGAACCGGCAAATCTCATATCTACTCGGAATTCTCACCTCACGGCATCCTGATCTCCGGGGGCGAGGTCACAGTTCCCAAGCTGTTCGTGAGCAACTCTTCTGGAAAAATCGGTTTAGTCGGCTATTGGGACTGTGTCGCCTTTGATGAGTTTGCAGGAAAGCAAAAGCGTGTGGACAAAGCCCTGGTCGACATCATGAAGAACTACATGGCCAACAAGTCCTTCTCGCGAGGCGTCGAGACACTGGGTGCGGAGGCTTCTATGGTTTTCGTGGGTAACACACAACATACCGTACCCTACATGCTCAAGCATTCGGATCTGTTTTGCGAGTTGCCCGACAAGTTCTACGACTCCGCGTTTCTTGACCGTATCCATTTCTATATCCCGGGTTGGGAAGTCGACATCATCCGGGGTGAGATGTTTTCGAACGGTTACGGTTTTGTTGTGGATTACCTGGCTGAGGTTCTGCGTTCGTTGCGCAATCACGATTATTCGGATCGCTACAAGGAATATTTCTCACTCTCTTCCGACATTTCGACTCGGGATCGCGACGGAATCAACAAGACTTTCTCTGGTCTGATGAAAATCCTATTTCCGCATGGTGATGCAACCAAAGAAGAAATTGAAGAGCTGCTGAAATTTGCGATTGAAGGTCGCAAGCGCGTCAAAGACCAATTGATGCGAATTGATTCCACCTACGGCAATGTTCGTTTTGCCTATCTTGATGCTGATGGATTGGCCAAGCCTGTCACCACGCTCGAAGAGGAAGAATACCCAAACCACTATCATATGACCATCGCCGAAGGTGAAGACGGAAAAATTGCTGAAGATATACAACCAGGCTTGGTCCAAGCTCCAATCGAACAACTGGCACCAATTGATCCCGTCCTCAAGGAGAAACACCACACATTCCAAGAGAACCAAAAGGGCCTCTCCTTCGATACGCTACTTGGCCCCTATATCAAGGGTGCAACCAAAATCACAGTCACTGATCCTTATATCCGTCAATTTCACCAGATACGTAATTTCATGGAATTTCTGGAAACTGTGGTCAAACACAAAGCTCCAGATGAAGAAATTTCCGTTCATCTAGTGACAATGGAGGATGAGTTCAGGGGTGATCAACAAAAAGACAACTTCGAGAAAATAAAAGAGTCAGCCAGCTCGGTGGGTGTGAACTTCACCTGGAAGTTCGACAACGCCGGTACTATCCACGCCCGCCACATCGTGACTGACCACGGCTGGAAAATTTCCCTGGATCGCGGCCTCGACATCTTCCAACACTACGAGATGAACGATACCTTTACTTTTGCAAACCGATTACAGCAATATCGGCCTTGCAAGGCGTTCGAAGTTACATTTATAAGAAAAAATATGGTTACGAAGAATGACGCAAGTAATATATGAAATTTCAATATGTTGTTCAGTGTAACTCTGCCAATTAAAGCAATCTGATCTTGCCATCATTTTACGATGGTGTATTCATATCTTTAATGTTTTTTTCTTTTTAACTGTATCTGCCTGAGCCAAATGCGCTTTCTCTCCATCATACTCAATGATCACATCCTTTCCGGCAATAGGCTTACCACCAATCGCATTTAATTGATGCACAATAAAATCCTTGCCGGTTTGTTGGTAAAAAACTTCGTTTTCCTTGTCGACGTATAAAATCTTGCCTTCATACTGTTTTTTGTCTTCCGGTTTCTGGGCCAGGTAAATATTGTAAATGCCGGGTTTGATGCCTTCTTCCACTTTCTTGATGGTACCGGTTGTCTCCCATTCATTATTGACCAGTGCTTGAATGATTCTTTGGCCGTTCATTACAATCATGCGAAGTTTTCGAGTTGTCATTTTTTATTTTCTGTTCTTTGATAGATTTCGGGATTTTGAGTGCATGACTCAGTACTCAACCCGCTTCCTGATTGGCAAGTTCGTTTAGGATTTTGAATAGATCAAAATTTGTTGATCTCTCTGCACCATATAAAAAGGCGATCAATTGCAATGCACCGCTGCCTTTGGCTGAGAAGCGTCCGTCCTGCAATGCGTTGATGGTGTACTGAATCATGTTCGAACAGTTTCGACCTTCTTCGAAGTAGTCCTTCACTTTGGTTGTCAGCAGCTTTTTATCACCCCTGGATAACTCACGAATTAAATCTTGCGGTTTACGGTTGTCTTTTTTGATCAGGTGGTAAATTGAATCAAGCAGTGAAACAGGGGCATCCTGTTTTTTTGCATGTTGATCCGTTGCGGCATTTGAATTGCCTTCAGTTTGTTTGCTCTGCTCATCCGCATCAATGGCACCTTGTTGTTTTTTCAGTTCCAGAAACTTGCTGAAATGTTTTACATCCAATCGTGATATCTCTTCCGGCGCACTCAAGTTGAGCCAATTAATGAGCTCTTCTTTGTTGGCTTTATAAAGCCGGGTTAAATCATAAATGGCGGTCACATCGGTGCAGCGTCCTGACCGGTAGATTTCATTGATTGGATCAGGCAGATCAAGCAATGCGGCATGTGTGGTGATATACGGATTGGTTTTGCCAAGTTGTCTGGCAATGTCGGACTTGGTTTTACCGGCAGCGAGTTGCCGTCCAATAAAATCGGCAATTTCTCTCGATGTCAGATTATCCCGTTGCAGGTTCTCGATCACCTGGTCTGCTTCGCTGTAATCGGTATCAATAAACACCGGGATCGTTTTTAATCCCGCATTGATACTGGCGCGGTAGCGTCTGGCGCCATGATTGATGATATAGGTTCCCGGTTTATCCGGGTTGGGGCGTACCGATATCGGTGATTTCACTCCACGTAATTTTACGGTTTCCGTCAATTCACGCAGTGTATCCTGATTAAACTCCTTTCTCGGCTGATGAATGTCTTCAATAATCAGGTCAATATCGATTTCAGTTGCTCCTGTTGGTGTTGCTGGTTTTGATGGATTTCCTGGTGTTGCAGTTTTTTTAACGGATCCTCGCTTTTTGTCTGTCATAGAATGTACGCTTTTATTCTTAATTCTGATTGTAGTGTGCTGTGAACGCTTTTGGCGCACATTTAATCCCTTTGGTGATGTCGCAAATGCCGTTGGAATCATATGCAATTGAATAGGTATTGGTTAATCGCTATTGATTGAGTTTCTTGTATAGCGAAATTATATCGTAAAACATTGCCATTTCCTCCCCCGATAGCATTGTTTAAAATTTCTATATTCCTGCTTAACTTTTTTCTTTATTTTCTGGCTGCTTTTTTATTGTTCTGTTTTTGGTGTTTGCTGGTTTAAAATAACAGCATTAAAGCCGCAAAACAATGACAAATCTCACTTAAGCGGCTTAAACCATAAAATAAGCGCGGTTATTATATGTATAACTTTACACTGATCACAAATATTTTGCGTATTCTCGATGAAAAAGGTATGACCAAGTCGGAGTTGGCCAAGAGGGCAGGGGTGTCGATCGCCTTCTTTACCGATCTCACCAACGACAAAGCCAACCCGTCACTCAGAATCATCGAGGCGATTGCTGAAGCACTGGAAACACCACTGCCGATGCTGCTCGACAGTTCCGATTTGGAACTTGCCGATCTTGAAGTGCTCGCCAAACGTAAACCCGGCAAACTGCCTAAAGGCTTTGTATGGAAAGGCGGTGTGTTAAGTGAATACGAAGCGTATCAAGTCGATCAGTGGGATAAAAAGAATCGCGCGTTTCTGACCAAAGAAGCCAAAAAGAGCAGAACAAAATCAAAGCAGTAATCAGAGTAAAAAAATAAAGCGCAAAAATAAAAATCAGGAAATAACAAAAAAATATTAAAAAAGTGTTGCACGAATTTTAATTTCGTTATATTGTTATATTCAATCTGTACCGAATGGTGTGAATATGACAATGCAAAACACATCAGCATCACCGTTATCCGATTCTCAAACTGTGCCGGCATCGGCTATGTCAGCGATGTCGGTCAAGGAACGCGCCAAACGCAAGCTTGAACGTGATGCCCGTGAAATCGTGACCGCGCTGCAAGACCCGGATACGGTGGAAATCATGGTCAATGCCGACGGGCGTATCTGGCAGGAGAAGCTCGGGCAAAAGATTGCCTGTATTGGCAATCTTCAAGCAGCGCAGGCTGAAGCGGTTATCAAGACGGTTGCCGGATATCACGGCAAGGAAGTTACCCGGTTCAATCCGATTATCGAAGGTGAATTCCCACTCGACAATTCCCGCTTTGCAGGACAACTGCCACCGGTAGTCACTTCCCCGACTTTCGCCATCCGTAAAAAAGCGGTCGCCATATTTACGCTCAATCAATATGTCGAAAACGGTGTGCTGTCACCCAAACACAGCAATGTCATCAAACAAGCCGTTCTTGATCACCGTAATATTCTGGTGATCGGCGGTACCGGTTCCGGCAAGACAACATTGATCAACGCGATTATTTTCGAGATGGTGCTCAACGATCCGGATGAACGCATTTTTATCCTGGAAGACACCGGTGAGATTCAATGCGCCGCGCAGAATTTTGTGCAGTATCACACCACTCTCGATGTCGATATGACGCAATTACTCAAAACAACTTTGCGCATGCGCCCAGACCGTATCCTGGTTGGTGAAGTTCGAGGCGCCGAAGCGCTTGACCTGTTGGATGCCTGGAATACCGGTCATGAAGGTGGCGCGGCTACCTTGCATGCGAATGATGCTTTGTCGGGACTGACACGCCTGGAATCGCTCATTTCAAGAAACAACCATGCACCCGCTGAAATCAAGCCGCTGATTGCTGAAGCAGTCGATGTGGTGATTCATATCGCACGCACAAAGCATGGCAGACAGGTGCACGAAATACTCGAAGTCTACGGTTTTAAAAGGGGTAATTACCAGACCCGGCGATTGTAATACTGTTTGAGGAGTTAATCATGAAGCTGAATCAGAACAACCATAACACCTTTTTGTTTTACGCACTGTTGATTCTCATGTTTCTGGGTTTGCTTCTGTTCGCCAATAACACCCTGGCAGCGGTTGGCGCCGGTGGCGCATTGCCGTATGAATCGTGGTTGGTAAATCTGCGTAATTCCGTAACCGGCCCGGTTGCGTTTACCTTATCCATCGTCGGCATTGTTGTTGCCGGTGGCATTTTAATCTTTGGTGGT
>JAGRFM010000125.1 GCA_020446045.1 Nitrosomonas sp. | reverse complement strand
TGCTCAAACACTTTGAATAAATAGGCGCAAAAATCTGTCGCGCCCTTCGGGTTTGTTTTTCGAACAAAATTGTCGGCGTTTTTGTTCCTTGAATATGCCTTGGCATGTCCTGCGGAACAAAAACTTGATTCTTTTGCCCGAAAAGCAAACAGAATTGTTCATAACTCATGACGACACCCCTAAGTATTGATTTTAAATTGCTTCATGGGTATCTCGGGTAAGATTGCATCGCATTTTTTTGCCAACTGACAACGATTGCAGTGATAACCAGCAAAAGCACCGGCATGCGAGCGAAGATCAGAAACGTTTCTGTCATTCCGGACAATACGACAAAAATTACCAAGGCAATACCTGGCAGTATCAGCTGATTCCGTGCAAAAGTCCTGTACCAGGCCCATAATAGATATAACAACGATACTATGCCCAAAGCGCCCAACTGCATGCCCATCTCAATCCAATCGTTATGATAATGCGATGTTGTCTGAAAGGCGGGAAGGTCAGCGTAAATCCCATTTTTATAATGAACAACAGTCTGATCGAAATAGCGTTCTGGCATACCCGTTCCATGTCCTAGAATCGGTTTCTCAGCGATACCGTAAATCCCCACATCCCATAGCGCGATACGATAGCCAATGCTGTTGTTGTAATTCCCCTGTTGCATATGTTCAAGATCAAGCCTGGCCTGTACCCACCTGTTCTGGATGGTAGGACTGGCATAAGAAAAAATAGCGGCTATCAGCGCCAGTGCAACTGCAATTATGGATACTGTCCGCAGCGTCAAGCGGAAATGATTGATAAGAACGAAAACGAGCGTTAATAAAGTTGCGAGCAGGAAACCCCGAGCACCTTGATGAAACTGCAAATATAACAGCAAGAGCGCCGCTACACTGTATACAGCCTGAACCATTTTGTGACGACACATACAGGCACTACAGATAAAAACGATACTGCCAATCCCCAGCATCGCCGAGAAAGTTAAATAGGTCATATCGAATGCCGGAACACCCTGCTCCTGTTCGGCATACCATGCGTACAACCCCACGAACAAAATCAGGCAATACCCGGCGATTACCGCACCGATAACCCAGGGTAGACGCTGTTTATTGAGCAACGCCATAAATGGAATATAAGTCAGCAATAACAAATATTTTGCCCACTTATGCCGTCCAGTCAAGGATGTTTCACTCCAGATCAGTCCCAGCAGCAGGCCAGAACATAAAATGATAATGGCTTGAACGAAAGGTTCTTTGAGTAGTTCCTTGAATGTTTGGGCATCGCCATCCAACTGCCATGCTATCAAAAGCAGAATAATCAAAACAGTATACAAACTGCCGAACCACAACCCCACACAAAAAAAGATCAGAACACTTCTGATAAATAATTCCCGTTGAAATGCGGTTAACCGGTCAAAACCCAACAAATTAGCCAACTGCGTACAAATTAAAATCTTTAGTTCATTGAATCAGGAACGTTCAAAGACAAAACAGGTTTCTCCCCAGTTCTGGGTGGTTTTATGCCTGATTTGGAAACCGGCTGCCTGCATTAACGCTACTGCCTCCTGCTGTTCTTTCTCCGTACCCAATTCGATAATGACTGACTTCAAAAGCGGGTTTTTGAGCACATTACCAGCCCCTTTCAGGATGGAAATTTCGATTCCGTCAACATCGATTTTCATATAATTGGGATAGGGAAATCCCCATTTTTCACACAAATCATCCAACGTCACACCAAACATCCCCTGCACATGCGTTGTGGGAATTTTCATATGCTCGATATCTGCCCGTCCAAATTGTGAGCGATTCCCGCCGGGTATGAATTTAGGAATATACAGTTTGGAGAATTCCGTTTTTCCCGAAACCGCAACACAATATGACGAAATATTATCCGCCAGATTATTAATGAAAATATTCTTGTTCAATGAATAATAGTTATTGCTTTGCGGCTCAAACGAAAACACCTGTATCGACTTACCGTATTTTTTTGCTGGATACAGCGAATACTGACCGATGTTCGCACCAATATCAAAATAGCAACTATCCGGCTTGAATTGGTCAAGCCAATCCAACGTATCCGGCTCTTTAATTGAATAGGTTCTCGCACGCTTGAGCACGCGCCAGTGATCGACGGTAATATTGATAGACTGACCTCTGACCCGTGTGCGCGTATAGCCGCCAATTAACTGGTAAAACGCAACGACACAGTTTTTAAAAAAATTGACTATCATCCATGCTGCCTCAATTTATTATTTTGTTGCCGGATTGACCTGCCCGGAAAACGTTTCCAAAAGCGTCACATAACGTTGCAACACTTCACTATCCGGAACGTCGAGCATCTCATCCAGAAACTGCTGACGGTGCGCATCCACATAAAAATTATCACAACCCAGAGTCAGGAATCGATTGATTTTTTCGTATACGTCATCACGGCACCTGAGCTCCGTTTCAGGCATGTAATGGGCTACAGTCGAACGACCTGCTATCAGATAATCGGCAGCCAAAACCGGCTTTCTCGTTCTGACAGATTCGAAAATCACAGACGTGGCCAAATCAATAATCACATCCGCCCAGTTCATCAAATGCGCAGAATGCGCTTTATCATCGGCAATCGTAACATTCTGCAATTCTTTAATCGTTTTATCCTTGGTCAACGACTGCTTCCAACCGCTGCGGGTGTGCGGTTTTATGATGATTTCGGTTCCGGGGAATTCAGCAATCAACTGCACGACTTCACCGACTTCTTCCCAGAACGTCGTGAAATTAGCCTTTCTTAGAAAAATGACAACTTTAAGCTTGCTGTCGGATCGCTTTATCGGTGACGGCGGCAAAATCTCGTTGAGTTTAACCAGCCATTCCTCACAAAAACGCGGAGACCCCAAAACCGCAATTTTCCGGTCATCGAGAAATGGTCGGAAACGTTTTGCGCATAATTCATTCGGCACTACCAGCCGGTCAAACATATCGGCGTTGGAAAATACCGTATCCGGTTTCACATGCCGCTCACCTCTGCGGATCAACTGATTGATATGCGGACTGTCGCCATGCGGCAACGAAACCACAGCCAGTTTCCGGTCGTGCGCCATGGCAATCAGGATTTTAATCCATTCAGTGCTGATAACCGAGTTTCGTTCTACCCAATCAAACGTAATGACGCCTTCCTGATCATCCCCAAAACAGCGTTGCAACAAGTACTCTGTCGTTTCCCGCCACAATTTTTCGCGCTGAGCTTCGTCGTAACGTTCCGACAATCGTTTTGCAATCGTTCCCAGTATAGGTATTCGCCGGACATTACCGGTCAGCATATACATTTGCAGGCGCCACTTAATAAAATGCCGCCACCCCAGTACCTCCCGCATATGCGCAACGCGCACACTGTCCAATTGTTTCAAAAACTGAATGCGATAATCATTGCGGAACTTGGCTGAACCGAGTAACACTACATCGCATGAATGCCCTGTTACGGCCCATTTGTAAATCACCGGCGTGATGTGATCGATATCATTGTAATGACGAAGAAAAAAAAGGGCTTTCATTCCCTGAACTGTTTTGACTGAGTTATTAAAAAATTATGTGCCAATCGTAAATCAATCTATCGCTGGCGCAAATTGATCCACATCAACAAACTTGACCATTCTACACGCGCTGCCTTTACTTCTCCAAATACAATAACCCATATAAATCAGTTTAGACTGTCGTAATCAGGCAACTACAACACCATGCTTCCAGATTTCCTGACTATTTTCTCGAATAAATTTGCTCTGAGCAGCGGATAAATCGGATAATAGGCTGATATCTAAAAAATGCACCCGATTTGGAATCAATCATTTCAAAAACACAATGAAAACAATTGCTGTTATACCTGCCCGCATGGGGTCAACGCGTTACCCTGGCAAACCAATCGCTCCGCTTTTGGGACGCCCTATGATCGAACATATTTATAAACGCGTTGCATTGAGTAAAGTACTCGATGCCACCTACATCGCCACCTGCGATGCTGAAATCCGCGAAGTTGCCGAAGGCTTTGGCGCGAAGGTTATCATGACCGCCGACACGCATGAACGCGCCAGTGATCGAGTTGCTGAAGCTGTCATGGAACTGGATGCCGACCTGATCGTCATGGTGCAGGGTGACGAACCAATGACGCACCCGGACATGATCGACACCGCAGTCAAACCGTTTGAAAACGATACCGAACTCGGCTGCGTCAATCTGGTTCGCCGTATCGATCAGGAATCGGATTTTCGCGATCCCAACACCATCAAAGTCGTCATGGATCAATCCAGCAATGCCATCTACATGTCGCGCCAACCGATCCCGACATTGGCCAAAACCGGTTTTGCAGACACTGCCGCCTACAAACAGGTCTGCATCATTCCGTTTCGCCGCGATCTGCTGTTCCGTTACACCAACCTGCCGCCTACACCGCTTGAACAGCTTGAATCCGTCGACATGATGCGGTTGATTGAGCATGGCTACACTGTCAAAATGGTGCCTACCGAATTCAATACCCAGGCCGTCGACACCGAAGCCGATCTGGCGCGCGTAGCCAAACTGATGGAAAACGATCCATTGTTATCCCGTTACTGAACCCCATATTCCAATCTATGCAACTCAAATCAAAACTTGCACAATCCGAAATCACCATCGGTTCGTGGATAACGCTAGGTCATACCGCGATTGCCGAAATCATGGCTTCAGCCGGTTTCGACTGGCTCGTGCTAGACATGGAGCACAGTGTGCTGGAACTGAACGAAGTCCAGACCATTATCCAGGTACTCGACGGCAAACAATGCCCGGCAATTGTCCGGCTAACTTCCAATCACCCCGACCAGATCAAACGCGTCATGGACGCCGGAGCAACGGGTGTCATGGTACCGATGATCAAATCCGCAGCCGATGCGCAGGCCGCTATCGATGCGGTTTATTATCCGCCTCGCGGACAACGCGGTGTCGGATTGGCCCGTGCACAAGGGTTTGGCGCAAGCTTTCCAGCATATAAACAATGGCTGGAAGAAAACGCGGTGATTGTCGCGATGATCGAGCATATCGATGCCGTTAATGCGATTGATTCGATTCTGGCAGTCCCCGGTATCGATGCCTATATCATCGGGCCTTACGACCTTTCAGGTTCGATGGGACGACCCGGTGATTTAAACCACCCCGATGTGCAATCCGCCATTGCCCGAATCCTTGAAGCCGGAAAACGGGCGCAAAAACCCGGCGGTATCCACGTTATCGAACCCGATCCTGACGCGTTACAGCAGCGCATTCAATCCGGATTTAATTTTCTGGGCTACAGCCTCGATATCCGCATTCTGGATTCCATTTGCCGCAATCACCTGAAACAAATACGCAACACTTTGTAAACACTTATGCACAAATTTGTCATTTCCACCTCGTCATTTGACACCGCCAACAACGCAGCCATTCAGCGCCTCATTCAGGCGGGTTTGCAACCCGTCACCAATCCTTATGGCCGCCGATTGACCGAAGATGAAGCTGAAGCATTGTTGCAAGACGATGTCATCGGTATGGTTGCCGGTGTTGAACCACTTACAGCGCGCGTCATTCAATCGGCAAAACATCTCAAAGTCATTTCTCGCTGCGGTACCGGTATGGACAGCGTCGATCTCGACGCTGCAAAAAACCAAGGCATAATCGTTCTCAACACACCGGAAGCCCCCGCGCAAGCTGTAGCCGAACTCACCCTGGGATTGATACTGGCTGGCCTTCGACAAATCCCTCAAACCGACAACCAAATCCGTAACGGTGCGTGGCCCCGCACCCAAGGCGGTCTATTGGCAGCGCAAACCGTGGGTCTGATAGGCCTGGGTCATATCGGTAAACGCGTGGCCAAATTGTGCCGGGCTTTTGAAGCCAACGTAATTGCATATGATCCATTTATCAAACAGGCGCCTGAAGATGTCACACTCATGCCGCTGAATCAACTGTTCGAAACAGCCGACATTGTCAGCATGCATACGCCCTATTCTTCCGATCTGCACCATTTGATCGACCAACAAGCAATCGAACGCATGAAACCCGGCGCATTGCTGATCAACGCCGCCCGTGGTGGACTGGTTGACGAACAGGCACTCAAAGTAGCGCTTAGTAACGGCAAACTTGGCGGTGCAGCACTGGATGCTTTTGAACAGGAACCTTATCAAGGGCCATTGCTGGAATGCAACAATCTGATTTTATCGTCGCATGTCGGTTCGCTCGCCCGCGAAGCGCGCCAGCGCATGGAACTGGAAGCCGCAGAAAACCTACTCAACGGACTCATCGAAGCAGGCGTAATTAATGACACAGCGTAACACCTCAACAGATTTATCACCTTCCAATCAAACGGTTGTCGTATTCGGCGCCAGCGGCTTTCTCGGCAGCCATGTCGCCGATGCACTTTCCGATGCAGGCTACAAAGTACGCTTATTTGACCGCAGCCCTTCCCCGCACCTCAGACATGATCAGGAAATGATTGTCGGCAACATCATGGATCTGCAACAGGTTATCGATGCTGTTAAAGGTGCGGATATCGTCTATAACTTTGCAGCCATCGCCGACATTGACGAAGCGCATGACAAACCGATTGAGACCGTCACCATCAATGTTCTCGGCAACACGCATGTGTTAGAGGCCGCACGGCTTGCCAATGTGCGCCGTTTTGTTTTCGCCAGCAGCGTGTATGTTTATTCGGAATCCGGTTCTTTTTACCGCGCCAGCAAACAGGCTTCAGAGCGCATCACCGAAACCTACCATGACCGTTACGGACTTGAATACAACATTGTACGTTACGGTTCGCTGTATGGACGGCGCAGCGACAAGCGCAACGGTATCTACCGCATGCTGCACGAAGCCATTACAAACCATTCGATCACCTACAAAGGCAGCGGTAACGCAATGCGCGAGTATATCCATGTGGAAGACGCCGCACGGCTGAGCGTTCAGATACTGGCGCCGGAATATGCCAACCGGCATCTCATCCTGACCGGGCAGGAAAAAATGCGTATCCGCGATGTTATGACCATGATCTCCGAAATCATGCCATGGCCGATCACGCTCAATTTTGACGAAGCCAATGTTGTGCATCACTATGAAATCACACCTTATGCGTTTCAACCACGCATCGGCCGCAAACTGGTGATCAACGAACACGTCGATCTGGGCCAGGGCTTGCTCGACTGCATCCGGGAAATCCATCAGGATATGGAACACAAGGATGAAAACGATAACGCCACGCCGACTTCATCCGACAACAGAGTTTAAGTTGCATGCTTGATTTAACACCCTTCCACGCGATTATTTTTGACTTTGACGGCGTCGTAGCCGAATCCGGCGATATCAAGACCCAGGCATTCGCAGAACTCTACCGTTCCTATGGCGATACCGTGGTATCCGAAGTTGTACGTTATCATACGCAAAACGGCGGTCTGTCGCGCTACAACAAATTCCGCTACTTCCAGCAACATTTACTGAATGGACCACCGCTGACACCGGAAGAAGAAAAAGAGCTTGACCGCCGGTTTTCAGAACTTGTCGTTGAAGCTGTGATAGCCGCCGATGCTGTTGCCGGTGCAAATGAACTGATCCGTCAGCAGGCCGAAAGAATTCCGCTTTTTGTTGCTTCGGGCACACCGGAAGTTGAACTCAAAGTCATCGTCGAACGGCGCGGTCTGTCACCGTACTTCAAGCAGGTGCGCGGCGCGCCGAAGCTCAAGAAAATATTGATCGCCGAAATCCTGTCCGACAATTGCCTGAATCCCGAATCGGTTTTGATGATCGGCGACGCCATGGCTGATTACGAAGGTGCGGCGGCAAATGGCCTTGCGTTCCTCGGTCGCGTCAAACCCGGCGACGACAATCCGTTCCCAGCCGGAACACCGGTGGTGCCCGACCTTAGTGCATTCGTTGCAAGATGAAGCAGCTGCAACGACATAATTACCCCAATATCGAAGTACTGTCGAACAGTTTTGCCGATTATGCTCAAAGTATTCTAACTACCGCACTCAAAAAACGGGAAACCGTGAGTCTCGTCGTTCCCGGCGGCAACACGCCGCGCTTTTATCTGTCTGCACTCGCCCAAAAACCGTTGCCGTGGAACCGTATTGCCGTCACCTTGAGTGACGAGCGCTGGGTCGAATCCACATCCGATGATTCGAACGAAAATCTCGTTAAAACACATTTGCTGAATCACTTACCGGGAAAAGCGCATTTCATCGGGCTCAAAACCAAGCATAACACACCGGATGCCGCGCTTACCGAAATCGACCAGCGATTGAAAACAATACCGCAACCATTTACGTTGACGGTATTAGGCTTAGGCGAGGACGGACATATCGCATCGTTATTTCCGGGCTTGGAGTACCATGAAGCATCACTCAAAACTACCGAACACCACTGCATTGCCGTTCATCCACCGATTGCACCGACACTGCGCATAAGTTTGTCATTGGAAACACTCGCTAACAGCGAACAGATTGCACTCGTCGTCACCGGGAAAACCAAACGGCGATTGCTCGACAAACTCGAAAACCAGGCCGATCCGACGATACCGCTGGTCTGGTTATTGCAGCGTGTTGGTATGCTTGTAACAGTTTTTGAAATGGACTAATTGCTTCATCACTGACCGATAAACCAGCACGATGAAAATTTTTAGTTTAATCAGTGACAACCTTGCGCCACTTACACTATTTACTGCGATTGCAGCGTATTTTTTCCCCGGTGGCTTTCTGATTTTTGAGCATGTTTTTCTCTGGCTGTTTGCCGCGACCATGTTTTCACTCGGCATCGTCCTGAACCCGCAGGAATTGCAACAAGTCCGTCAACAATCCAAACAAATCGGCCTGGGCCTGTTGACGCAGTTCAGCGTCATGCCGCTACTTGGCTCAATTGCCGCGCTTGTCGTCGTCAGCAGCGGCCTGCCCAATGAAATCGCGTTAGGACTGATTATCGTCGCCTGCGCTCCCGGCGCAATGGCGAGCAATGTCATTGTGTATCTTGCCGGCGGTGCACTGGCGTATTCCATTGCGCTGACCACCATCTCCACATTACTCTCACCTATTCTAACCCCAACCCTGGTCGAATGGATAGGTGGCGCGCTGTTGCCAATTCCGTTCTGGCCGATGATGAAAACCATTCTGCAAATCGTCGTGTTTCCCATCCTGCTCGGCATGCTCGTAAAACGCTATCTGGGTCAGAAAGCATACATCATGAACGACATCGCCCCGGCTATCGCGGTGTTATCCATCGTTATCATCTGCAGTTACGCCGTCGCTGCAAACCAGGAACGCATTGCCGATGTGGGACTGAAACTGTTTCTAATCGTCGTGATAGTCAATCTGATGGGATACCTGGCAGGCTGGCATTTAGCCCGGCTTTATGGTTTCGAGAAAAAGCTGCAAATCGCCCTTTCCATCGAAATCGGCATGCAAAATGCCGGTCTCGGCGTAGCGCTGGCACTCAAACATTTCCCACCCGAAACCGCCCTGCCCGGTGCTCTGTTTGCATTCTGGTGCGTACTGACGGCGGCGGGAATGACGGGGTATTTGAAGCGAACGGCAATGCGAGAAACAGGAATTACTGGTAATCCCTAAATTCATCTGTGTTAAATTTCATCTTTTAAAACACTTAAATTAGTATTTGTACTAGGGGGGGTCGTCATGTGTTATGCGCATTTATGCGTGTGCAGATTTTTGATGGATGTTCGTGAAAAGTGCGCAGGGCATAGCCTTAGCTATGTCCAAGTACCTTGAACAAGCAGGCACAAATCCCTGACGTTAAAAACCGGGTGTTACGGATTCAAAGCTTGATTCAATCATTAAATGAACATTGACATCAGAATGAAAAATAAACTGCGCACCATGATCGAACAACCCGGCATTCACGCCGCACCGGCCGTCTATGATTGTATTGGCGCCATGGCCGCTGAGCAGGCGGGATTTGACTATATCTTTTCCAGCGGGTTCGGCATTACCGCATCGCTTCTGGGCAAACCGGATCTGGGTTATTTAACCGCGAATGAAATGATCGATTCAGCCAAGCGCATCGCGCATAGCGTATCGATCCCGATGATCGCCGATATGGATACCGGTTACGGCAATCCGCTGAATGTCATCCGCACTATTGAGGAAATTGTGCAGACCGATGTGGCCGGGATTATTCTGGAAGATCAGGTGTGGCCCAAGAAGTGCGGCCATTTCGAAGGCAAGCAAATCATCGCCGCAGATGAACAGGTGGAAAAAATAAAAGCCGCGGTATACGCCCGCGGCGATTCCGGCCTTGTCATTGTCGGACGCACCGACGCACGCGCGATAGAAGGACTCGACGGCGCAATAAAGCGTGGTGAACGTTATCTCGCGGCAGGTGCGGATGTATTGTTTATTGAGGCGCCACAAACACGTGAAGAATTATCCACCATTGCACAGCATTTCCAGGGCGTTCCACTATTTGCCAATATCATTGAAGGCGGTAAAACCCCGAATTTATCGCTTAATGAACTCGAAGACATGGGTTATAAACTTGTCGCCTATGCCTTATCCGGCCTGTTCTCAGCCACACAGGCTTTCACCGAATGCTTTGACGCGTTGAAAAAAGACGACGGCACGCAGCATATCAATCGAAAATTGTCATTTGATGATTTCAAAACCGTTATCAAGATGGACGACCATATCGCGTTGGAAAAACGCTTTGGGATTTCCAAGAAGACAGATTAAATCAGGCCACATCCACCAAAGCTTGTTCGGGAAACATAAATCAGCAATGTATCACCGGAATTTACCGAATTTGAATTTTCCTCAGTTAATCTCTTGTACAACAGTATGTTTATGAAAAAAACGATTGCACTCCTGACAACAGGACTGGTGGCGTATCTGATCTTTTGGCCGGTACCGATTTCACCCGTTAGCTGGGATGCCCCTGACGCACCCGGATATACCGGCCCTCACACACCTAACAACCGGTTAGCCGATTTACAATTGATCGAACTGGATGATGAACAAGGCCCCGAGCATGTCGCGCTGGGCAAGGATGGCAAGCTGTATACCGCTGTGGAAAACGGGAATATCATGCGCATGAATCCAGACGGCACGATGCTCGATGTTTTCGCCAATACCGGCGGACGGGTGCTCGGCTTTGATTTCGATGCTGACGGTAATTTGATTGCAGCCGACGCCATGCGCGGCGTGCTGTCGATTGCACCTGACGGTACGGTTACCATGCTGATCGACCAGGTAAACGGCGACCCGGTTCGCTATCCCAATAGCGTAGCGGTAGCAGCCAGCGGCAAAATTTACATCACCGACTCATCCGCCCGCTTTGCACCGTCTGAATGGGGCGGCACGTTTGAAGCGAGCACACTGGATATTGTCGAACAATCGGCCACCGGACGCGTACTGGAATACGATCCAACGCAAAACACAATGCGCATCGTCGCAAAAGGATTAAGTTTCGCCAATGGCATCGCGCTATCCAATGACGAGCAGACACTATTTGTCAACGAAACCGGGCGCTACCGGGTGTGGAAAATCTCGGTTGCCGCTGACGGTCTTGACCTCACCCGCCAGTCAAAATTCGCCAGTGTCTTGCTCGACAACCTGCCCGGCTTTCCCGATAATCTGATGCGTGGAAACGACGGCAGAATCTGGCTGGGCTTCGCCAAGCCACGTAATGCAGTTATCGACTTCATGGCCGACAAACCTTTTTTACGGAAAATAGTGCTGCGTTTTCCCCGAATATTATGGCCCATCCCCAAAGCGTATGGCCACGTCATGGCATTTAATGAAGATGGACAGATAGTAGCCGATCTGCAGGATCCTTCAGGCGCCTATCCCGAAACCACTTCCGTCACTGAAACTTCTGACAGACTTTACATACAAAGCCTGCATGCAAACCATTTGGGTTGGTTGCACAAGGAGGCAGTCCGGGAGAGATGACAGAGCAAGGTCGCATCTAAATTCCTGGAAATTTTTGTACACTACGCTTTATTTTCTTAATTATCGACCTGACCCTAGTTTCTTATCGACCTGACCCTAGTTTCTTATGCTAGTTTCTTATGACCCTAGTTTCTTACGGATGCCGCAGCATATCGATGCATATCGATGGATGTAAATATCTATTCGTTTTCTTTTTCTTGATTTTCCATCCTGACTTTTGAAAGGGCTGATGCTAATAGCCCAGCAGGAACAGCGACAACTCCCAGTCCGATCATAAGGATAAGAAAGGTAAAAATTCTTCCTCCGACAGTTATAGGATATATATCACCATATCCGACCGTTGTTAATGTGGCAACTGCCCACCACAAACTATGAAACACGCTTGAAAACACATCTGGTTGAGCTGTATTTTCAAAATAATAAATGCCTACAGCTGACAAATAAAGAAGCATGATTGTAACCACGCTAAATAAAACAATCTCTTCTTTAGCGATTGTTAATGCTTTCGTGAATCTAAGTGCCGCTTGATTGTATCGAATTAATTTCATTATTCTGAACAATCGAAGCATTCGAAAAACCCTTAATGATCTTAGGTCGACAGCGGACGAGATATAAAAGGGAATAATCGCAATTAAATCAATAATGCCGTAAAAGCTGAAAATATAGTTCAGTTTTTTATCTGCAACATAAATCCTCAATAAATATTCCACACTAAAAATTACTACAATTATGGTCTCAATAATACCAAGTAGCTTCCTGGTGCCTGCGTCAAGATTTGGAAGGGTTTCTAATGAAAAAGAAATGATAGAGATAAGTATGAGTGCCTGCACAAAAATATCAAAAGTGCGACCTGCTCTTGTATCGCTCCTTTCAACTATCGCTTGTAGATTTATCTGCAAATGTTTACACCTTTTTATTGAAGCTGCTCTCAAAAAACACGCGAAGGGCCAGGTCCATAACCAAGCGTTTTGGTTCTAGCGTACAATAGCTCCAGTCATCGTTGCGTGCAATTGAAAAACGCTCCGATTTTTGACTGTATACACCTGTTTTTTAAGTAGTAGTAATCGCTGTGTTGCAAATGCATCGGGTGTCAGACTCGATTGGGTTGCGTTCCGTGGGTACAAACTTAATTGGGCTTTTGTCCTATGTGATGCCCCTTAAACGCTAAGCCACTTTAAAATTAATGGGTTCCAGGTCATCAGTGTTAACGGTCTGCCGCGCTTTCCATAGATCATAATGATCTTGCAGTAGCAGCCAGCTTTCAGGTGATCTGCCCAGTACTTTGGAGAGCCTGATAGCCATCTCTGGAGAAATATCTGAAACACCGTTTATCAAACGATTAAAAGTGCTAACGGCTACACCTAGGCGTTTAGCCACTTGATTGCCAGAAATATCATCGAACGGATCAATGTACGTTCTTTTAATCAGTTCACCTGGGTGTGGTGGGTTATGTTGTTGAATAGTCATTAGTGATAATCCTCATAATTTACAACATATGCTTCACCGTCTTTAAAACGGAAAACGATACGCCAGTTTTTGCTCACATCAATGGCCCAGTGTCCTTTCAGCTTACCTTTTAACTCATGTAGTCGATAACCCGGTATGTCCATATCATCAATAGTTATAGCTGAATGCAAAAATGTCAGTCTGTCGCGAATTTTGGCTGCATGAGCTGCTTGGATTCCTGATGTATTACCCGTTGTAAAGAATTGTTCAAGTCCTTTATGTTTAAAGCTTTTAATCATATTAGGCAGATATCATAGCAGTTGCATCCCTGTTGCGCAATGCGGAATAATGTTGGTGTAGAGAACAAATAAACTGTCCGGGTATGCGGCGCGTAGGGTCTAGTTTGGTCTAGATAAGATGCAAACACATACTTCCCTCCAGGCTTCTTACCCAATTTTATAACTTAAATTCAATAAGTTATATATAATATCAATTTTTTCCTGGATGACGTAAACTTATCCAGTCTACCCGCTACAGATCGAAAACTTCTACACATAAATTCCAGATATACAGTATTTAGACTGTCTTACATCAATCAAAATCAATCACGTAGTCAAATTTGATAAACATCATCATGACTGCCCACATTGACAAATATAATTGCTTTGTCAGACAGTATCATTTCGAGGGTAATACGGTAACTGAGATTGATGGATACCGAATGCAAACCGGACAGTTTGCCTTTTAACGGGTGGATTCTTAATGACGGGTGGCAAGGATTATACGCCAGTAATTGCAAAGCCTTGCGGTAAGGTTCTTTGAGTTCCGGATGATTCTTTGCAAAGCGTTGGGCGCGTTTTTTATAACTGTCTGTAAAGATCAGTGTATAGCTCACCGAGAAAACAGTTCATCGACATGTTGATCAATACTCTCCTCTCTGAACCGGCCTGAAGCCATGTCCTGCTTCGCCTCGAACAGTGCGGCTTCCAGTTCCATCTCGCGCAGATAATGATAGTGCTCAATCTTCATCACTACGAAACGTTCTTTACCGCGCACTGTAATAATGTCTTCCGTTTTATCCGCAAGGTTTTCTTCAAGACATGCAATACCTTTGGTCTTTAAATCATTCGCTGTAATCATGGTTAATCGCACCCTTAATAATATGATTAACTATAGGGTTATCGGTTTGACATGTCAATGATTCAACAACAATTCAGGAAACCCTATCGGTTATTCCATTTGCAAGTCCAGCACATAATTCATAACAATTACGCAGATTCTGTTTATTCTCTTACAAGCATGTCAACATTTCATTAATCCTTGATTCGTGTAATAATTTCTTCGCGTCAGAAATTTAATAAAAACAACAAAATAACAGATCTTTCTTATCGCAGCAATTCAGAATCAAAATCAATTTTTACATTAAATTCAAGGTGGTGCATATGAGTCCTTTTCTAGGTGAATTAGTTGGAACCTTTATATTGGTTCTATTAGGTAATGGCGTCGTCGCCAATGTAGTGCTCAATAAATCCAAAGGAAATAATGCCGGGTGGCTAACCATTGCAGCGGGCTGGGGTATTGCGCTTTTTGTGGCGGTATACGCGGTGGCCGCTTCAAGCGGCGCGCATTTAAATCCTGCCGTCAGTATTGGTCTGGCTGCAGCCGGCAAGTTTGCATGGGCGGATGTTCCCAGCTATGCGATTGCACAAATGCTCGGCGCAATGCTGGGCGCGTTGATTGTTTGGATTACCTATCGTCAACATTTTGATCAGACAACCGACCCGGATGCACAACTCGCTGCATTCTGTACCGGCCCTGCAATCAGAAGCCCCGTACACAATATCATTACAGAAGCCGTAGGTACTTTTGTACTGGTTTTCGGCGTTATGATGATTGTTTCACCGCAAACCAGCCTGGGCGCGTTGGATGCACTCCCCGTAGCATTATTACTCTTTGGCATTGGCTTGTCACTTGGCGGACCAACCGGTTTTGCCGTCAATCCGGCACGCGACCTTGGGCCGCGCATTATGCACGCGATTTTGCCAATACCGAACAAACGTGACAGCGACTGGGGTTACGCTTATGTTCCCGTTGTTGGCGGCATTATTGGCGGGCTTGTAGCGGCTGTTGTGTATGGCATTTTATAAACACTTTCCTTAGTGAAAATCCACCGGCTAATAGCCGGTGGCTTCAAATTACGGCACAAAGCCGAATTAATCTGCCATTCGGCCGGTAACTTAGCTTACACCACCTAAAAACATTCATTTATTTCCTGTTTAACGCTTGAACGGCATCGAGGCGTGCAGCTCGGTTTGCGGGCAATACACAGGCCAAAATACCCGTAATCAGCGCGACGAGAATGCTTGCCAGGACAGCCCAGATCGGCGCCCAGGCTGGCAGTTGCGGGAAATACAGGCGAATCAGATAGCTGCCCGCCTGACCGATAATAAGACCGATCACTGCACCAAGCAGTGATAAACAGAGTGCTTCACTAAAAAACATCAACCGGATGTCTTCCGCACGGGCACCAATGGCTTTTAACAGGCCGATTTCATTGGTACGCTGATTCACCGCAACCAGCATGACGTTCATGATCAGGATACCGGCAACAATCAGGCTGATGGCGGCAATTCCGGCAACAGCCAGCGTCAACGCATGCAAGATGCGGTCAAAGGTTGACAGTATCGCATCCTGCGTGATGACGGTGATATCTTCTTCCCCGTCGTGACTTTGCTTCAGTATTTCAAGCATGGATTGCTTGGCGGATTCAATTGCATCATGACTGGTCGCTTCAACCAGAATACGGAATAGAGATGTTGTGTTAAATAACGATTGCGCTTGTTCGACCGGAATAATCACGATTTCATCGGTGTTGTGGCCCATTGTTTCGCCTTGGGGCGCGAGTACGCCGGTAACCAGAAACCG
>JAGRFM010000124.1 GCA_020446045.1 Nitrosomonas sp. | reverse complement strand
TTATAAAAAATACACACACCCGGTGTGTAATGACTAACTTTTGGAGATCAAACATGCAAAAAGTACAAAAGGGTTTCACATTAATCGAATTAATGATCGTTGTTGCAATTATCGGTATTCTGGCAGCAATCGCTGTACCGGCTTATCAAACCTACACCAAAAAAGCCAAATTCAGCGAAGTAGTATCAGCTGGCGCTCCCTTTAAATTGGGTCTTGAGATCTGCTTTCAAGAGCAAAATGATTTAACAAACTGCACAAATGGCAACAACGGTGTACCAGCTATTACTGCTAATACAGACGGTTTTGTTCTCGCTGGCTCAGGCGTAGTCGCTGGCAATGGCCCTCTTACTGCTAATTTCTTAATGACAGCCGTCTCAACTAACGGACTTAATGGCGAAACTTACCAACTAACCGGAACTTCTGGCGGTATTGGAAGACCTATTCAGTGGGTAAAAGGCGGCTCATGTGTTACTGCCGCAATTTGCTAATTAGCTATTAAGCATATCTAATGCAAAGAAACCACCTTCAACAGGTGGTTTCTTTTTGTTTATTACACTGACATTTCTACAGTCAAGGGCAACAACTTCAAATCACACCTTAAAGCCGGGCCAGTCGGATATTCGGCCAACCACTCAATCCCATTGATGACGCAACACCACATTATTCGCCGCCCATTCGGAATAACCGAACCTTACTTGACATACCTTCTGGCGCCATCTCAAGAACAACAAAAATAATTCACCAATCAAGAACACCCCCAAGTAAAAATTCCAAAAAATATTGTTGACTAATTCAATCAGGAATTGTATAGTTGACAAAATTAATCAAGTATTCCTTACTATTAGTAATGCTATTTTTCTGTTTTTAATTCTTTACGAATCAACAAAGGAGTAATCATAATGAGACTCACGACGAAAGGACGATTTGCAGTTACCGCCCTGTTAGATCTTGCATTGCAGCAAAGCACCACTCCGGTAACACTTGCTGACATTAGCCAACGGCAAAAAATTTCCTTGTCATATCTCGAACAGTTGTTTGCCAAATTGCGTCAATCGGAACTTGTGGACAGTGTACGCGGACCCGGAGGCGGTTATTGTCTTGCAAAAGGATTGGATGAAGTATCTGTTGCTGATATCATTCTGGCCGTTGATGAACCTATCGACGCAACACAATGCGGTGGCAAGGAAAATTGCCATAATGACGGAAAATGTATGACACATGACCTGTGGGCCAAGTTAAATGATCTTATCTTTGATTATTTAGGTGGCGTAACACTTAAAGAACTGGTTGATAATCAGCAAAAGCAGCAACAAGGCGAAGATGTTGTTCCGATTTTTGACATGCGCGGCTCTTCCGCAGCCTAAAAATTCTGTAATTCAATTTTGAAACACCATATCAGCCTGATTATTTATAGAACTACTTTATTCCAGCATATTTGAGTTTAAGTCCGAACATTTTAATCGTATCCAAGTCCAACCTATGTTTTATTCTTAATCAAATACTGTTGCATAAGCAGATTGAAATATATATGGCAATTACAGTTACAGAAAGTGCGGCAAAACATATACAGAATCAACTAACAAAACGGGGTTCCGGCATTGCCTTACGTATAGGCATCAAAAGGTCCGGTTGTTCGGGGTTCTCATATACTTATGATTTTGCTGATGAGATTAATACGCATGACCGACTTTTTGCATCTCAAAATGTTCAAATTGTTATTGACGAGAAAGATTTTCCCTATTTGAACGGTTCCCAAATTGATTTTATGCAGGAAGGATTAAGTAGTTTTTTTAAACTCAACAACCCCAACATTGATAATGCCTGCGGTTGTGGCGAAAGTTTTAACTTCAAAGACACCAATAATTAAGCTCATTACAATAAAAAAACAACAGCTGTTTCATAACTTTAAATAACTAATCCAAGACTACAGCAAATAAATGCGCCTTCTTTTCAGAAGGAACGACTAAACAAAGGAACATTATAAATGAGTGCTGTATTACAAAATCTGGTTAATCAACCCTATAAACATGGCTTCGTAACGGACATTGAATCCGAAATTGCACCCAAAGGACTGAATGAAGAAACCATACGTCTTATTTCAGCCAAAAAAAATGAGCCCGAATGGCTTCTTGAATTTCGCTTGAAAGCCTATCGGCAATGGCTCGCCATGACCGAACCACATTGGCAAAATGTCAAATACCCTAAAATCGATTTCCAGGAAATCAGTTACTACGCAGCGCCTAAACCCAAGAAAAAACTGGCCAGCATGGATGAAGTCGATCCGGAATTACTACGTACATTTGAAAAACTTGGCGTACCCATGCATGAACGCGCTGCACTGGCTGGCGTGGCAGTCGACGTTATTTTTGACAGTGTTTCCGTTACGACAACATACAAGGAAAAACTGGCTGAAGTCGGCATCATTTTCTGTTCGATTTCAGAAGCCGTGCAGCATCACCCGGAATTGGTCAAACAATATCTCGGAACCGTCGTGCCTGTTGGTGACAATTTTTTTGCTGCGTTAAATTCTGCTGTCTTTACTGATGGCTCATTCTGTTATATCCCTAAAGGCGTTAAATGCCCGATGGATTTATCAACGTATTTTCGTATCAATACGCAAGAATCGGGACAGTTTGAACGTACATTGATTATCGCAGAAGAAGGCGCTTCGGTTTCCTATCTGGAAGGTTGCACCGCCCCGCAATTTGATACCAATCAATTACACGCCGCTGTGGTTGAACTTGTCGCTCTGGATGACGCGGACATTAAATACTCGACTGTACAAAACTGGTACGCCGGTGATGAAAACGGTGTTGGCGGCATTTATAATTTTGTCACCAAACGTGGCCTAGCTAAAGGCGTTAATTCCAGAATTTCCTGGACTCAGGTAGAAACCGGTTCTGCCATTACCTGGAAATATCCATCCTGCATTCTGCGAGGCGATAATTCTGTTGGTGAATTCTATTCGGTTGCGGTAACCAATCATCACCAGCAAGCCGATACTGGCACAAAAATGATCCATATTGGTAAAAATACCCGCAGCACGATTATTAGTAAGGGAATATCTGCTGGTAAGTCGAACAGCAGTTATCGCGGACTTGTACGAATTACCCCCACAGCCGAAAACGCACGAAATTTCTCACAATGTGATTCTATGCTCGTCGGTGATCAATGTGGCGCACACACCTTCCCTTATATACAAGTTAAGAATAACAGCGCCAAAGTCGAGCATGAAGCATCAACTTCTAAAATTGGTGAAGATCAATTATTTTATTTTGCACAACGCGGCATAGATTCGGAAGAAGCAGTTTCCATGATCGTCAACGGCTTTTGTAAAGAGGTTTTTCAGCAGTTGCCTATGGAGTTTGCAGTTGAAGCAACCAAACTACTCAGTTTTAAATTAGAGAACAGCGTCGGATGAACAACGATAATAATTCAGTCATTTTAAAGGTAGATAATTTACATGCCTGCATTCAAGGCAAAGAAATCCTTAAAGGCATCAATTTAACCGTCAAACGCGGCGAGATTCATGCCATCATGGGTTTGAACGGATCCGGTAAAAGTACCTTTGCCAAAATTCTTGCCGGCCACCCGGATTATCAAGTCACACAAGGTAACATTCAGTATGAAAAGCAGGATTTATTGGAATTGAGCTCTGAGGAACGTGCGCAGGCTGGCATATTCCTGGCCTTTCAGTATCCGATTGAAATTCCAGGTGTCGCCAATAGTCAGTTTTTACGGCTGGCCTACAATACGGTACAAACCCAACGCGGGAAAGAAGAACTTGATCCACTAGAATTTGATGATTTTGTGCGTGAAAAAATGAAACTGCTGGAAATGAAACCCGATTTTCTGGATCGCAGTGTCAATGAAGGTTTCTCTGGTGGCGAGAAAAAGCGTAATGAAATCCTGCAGATGGCATTGCTCGAACCAAGGCTCGGTATTCTGGATGAAACCGACTCAGGGCTTGATATCGATGCACTTAAAATAGTGGCCAGAGGTGTCAATCATTTAAGTAACCAAGACAACGCCATGATCTTGATAACGCATTACCAACGATTACTCGATCATATCGTTCCGGATTATGTGCATGTCATGGAAGCCGGTCGCATCATCAAAACCGGCGGTAAAGAATTGGCGCTTGAACTGGAAACGCACGGTTACGATTGGGTTCATAATGACCTGCAACACACCGCTGGAGCATCTTCATGAAAACTGCCATGTCCAATCACTATCTCGAATGTCTATTGGAATCACTGAATGACAAAACAGAAGAAACTTCGGACTGGCTAAAACAGCTTCGTGCGCAAGCCATTGACCGGGTAAGTCAGCTACGCTTTCCCACAACAAAAGATGAGGAATGGCGATTTACCGATGTATCACCACTGGAGCAATTGCCTTTCAAACCCGCACAAACAATTACTACGCTGAAACAGGAAGCGATACAACAGTTTTTTGTGTCTGAATCAACAAACCGACTGGTTTTTATCGACGGGTTTTATGCACCTGAACTTTCCAGTTTGAATGACAGCAATTCATGTTTGATCGGCAATTTATCCTCAATGGTCACCAACCAATCATCGTTGGCGGCATCCCATTTGGGCCGTCATGTTCATTTCCAGGATAATATTTTTGCCGCACTAAACACGGCATTTTTACAGGACGCTGCAGTTATTGTCATCCCCAGAAATGTAACCGTGACCGATCCAATTCATCTGCTATTTGTCGCCACCCAGGAAAAGGTTACACATTCACCGCGTTGTCTGATTATTGGTGAATCAAACTCGCAGGCAACGATTATTGAAGATTATGTTCCACTGCAACAGCATGCCTATATAACAAATTCAGTAACAGAATTCAGTCTTGCAGAAAATGCGCAGGTTAATCATGTTCGGGTACAGCGTGAAAGTAATATGGCGTTTCACTTATCTCATTGCACCGCATCACTTGAACGACACAGTCGATTCCATTCTGTCGATATCAACTTTGGCGGCCTGATTTCTCGATTCAATCTGGATATTCAATTTAAGGCTGAAGAAGCGGAATGCGCTATCGACGGTCTTACCATGATTACCGGAAAACAACTGGCCGATACGCATACCTCTATCGATCATGCAAAAGCGCATTGCACCAGCCATCAGCAGCATAAGTGTATTGTTGATGACAATGCACATGCCGTATTTAATGGCAAGATTATGGTACGTCCCCATGCACAACGTACTGACTCATCTCAATCCAGTCGCAATTTACTGCTAAGTGGTGCTGCACAAATCGACACCAAACCGCAACTCGAAATCTTTGCAGACGATGTAAAATGTGCCCATGGCGCCACCGTCGGCCAGCTCGATAATGAAGAGATTTTCTATCTAAAAAGCCGTGGACTGCCTGATCTGGCAGCACGTAACCTGCTGACCTATGCATTCGGTGCTGAAATACTTGATCGCATCCCGGTGGCTTCGTTGAAACGCACGCTTGAACAGACTGTCCTTAATCAAACACAAAACCTGCTCACAATATGATCAACGCAGACGTTGCCATGACATCTGAAGCGGATACTACTATTAATGTAGAGAAAATCCGTACCGACTTCCCTATTCTAAAACTCAATGTTGGCGACAAGCCATTGATTTATCTGGATAATGCCGCATCCTGTCAAATGCCACAACAGGTGATCGACAGGCTGGTGCACTACCAGACAACACAACATGCCAATATTAATCGCGCTGTGCATTATCTTTCCGAGGTTGCCACCATGGAATATGAAAAAGCACGCCACAGGGTACAACAGTTTGTTAACGCACGCGAAGATCGGGAAATCATCTTTACCAGCGGAACCACCGATTCCATTAATCTGGTCATGCAAGGATACGGCCGGAAATTTATCAAAGCCGGTGATGAAATCATTCTGACCACGCTTGAACATCATTCCAATATTGTGCCCTGGCAAATGCTGGCAGAAGAGAAAGGAGCTGTAATCCGAGTTGTGCCTATTAATGATGCGGGTGAACTCGATATAGAAGCTTACGAGAAATTATTCAATGACCGCACCAAATTTGTTGGTCTGATTCATGTATCCAATGCGCTGGGCACCATCAATCCGGTAAAATCCATGATTGCATTTGCGCATCAGCATGGCGTTCCCGTACTCATCGACGGCGCACAGGCTGCGCCCCATATGGCCGTTGATGTACAGGATCTGGACTGTGATTTTTATGTCTTCTCTGCACACAAATTATGCGGCCCAACCGGAATTGGGATGCTCTACGGCAAATCCTCGTTGCTTGAATCCATGGAGCCATTTAAGGGGGGCGGCGATATGATTGCCTCGGTTACTTTTGAAAAAACTACCTATGCTGCCATTCCACACAAATTTGAAGCTGGCACACCCCCTATTGCTGCCGCTATCGGCTTTGGCGCAGCCATAGATTATTTATGTTCAGTCGGCATGGAACAAATTGCTGCATACGAACTCGAATTGCTACACTACGCTACAGAAAGCATCCAGGGCATAAAAGGCGCGAGAATCATCGGAACTGCCGCACATAAAACAGCAGTGCTTTCGTTTGTGCTTGATGGTATCCATCCCCATGATATAGGCACTATTTTAAATGAAGACGGTATTGCGGTTCGTACCGGACACCATTGTGCTCAACCGGTAATGGAACGTTTTAAAGTACCCGCCACGTCACGCGCTTCATTTGCCTTTTATAATACCAAATCTGAAGTTGATGCCTTAATGGCAGGCATACGAAATGTACAAAAAATCTTTTTATAACAATGAATACGAAGTCTCTATACCAGGAAGTCATCCTTGATCACAATCGCAAACCCCGTAATTACGGCAAGCTAGAACATCCCAGTCATCACGCAGTCGGCCACAATCCGTTGTGTGGCGACCGTTTGGATATTGCATTACAAATCGAAAACAATCAGATTGATCAAATCGCTTTCCATGGTGAATCGTGTGCGATCTGTAAAGCTTCAGCCTCGATGATGACCGCTGCAGTTAAGGGAAAATCACCTACAGATGCTGAAATCCTGATAAATGAATTTCGTGAAATGGCGACAGGTAAGCTAGACTTGAACAACCCCAATCATTTGGGCCGCCTTACTGTATTTTCAGGTATCCGAGACTTACCAACCCGAGTAAAATGCGCGATTCTGCCCTGGCATACATTACATGCAGCATTAAATGCAGTATCCAGTGTATCTACAGAATCAGACAACGACCCGATGCATGCGGCACCCGGCAGCGGTTGAATGAATCTGATTGATTTCAAACTACGCAATTATTTAAAACCAGACCCATCATAAAAAATAGCTCTCACGACGTTTGAACAAATGCCTAAAATCGCTGATATCGAAGGTACGCCGAATAAGAATGCACTGAAATTTATTCTCAAAGAACCCCTGACATGGGGAATTGCATGTTCATATGACAACGCAGAAACTGCCAAGGATGACCCCTTGGCGTCAGCTTTGTTCGAAATTGATCATGTTACCAATGTTTTCTACATTGATAACTGGATAACCGTTACACAAGACGGAGAAGTCAATTGGCCGGATTTGGCGCGCGAAGTTGCAGATCCTATCCGCGCTGCACCGGCTGCAAGTGAGCAATCTGCTGAAATAGTTTCAGCCGCAGGTGACTGGATTAATAATCTGAGTCCCGAAGATCAACTGCGGTTGGAAAAAATCAATATTTTACTGGATGAAGAAATACGCCCCTATCTTCAACACGACGGCGGAGATTTACATATTCTTGGGCTGCAGGGCAATATTCTGAAAATACACTATCAAGGGGCTTGTGGCACTTGCCCCAGCGCCATTACAGGAACTTTGCGCGGGATCGAACATATGCTCAAAACAATAGAACCTGATATTCAAGTTATTGCTTGTTGAAATCGTTGCTATAAAACGACTATATGACCCAGCGTTCCATCAACAATTCTATATTGATAACGTAAGATTAAAATCTGAATTTATAAACAATCGTTGAAAATACCATAAAAAAATAATGGTTATTATTAATTAAAAGATACGATTATTACCTATAATTTCTTGGCGATTAACCAGCTAAGGATAGGAAATGAGGATAAATGAACCTGCTACACAGCGCGACATGGGCATGGGTAATGATACAGAAATCATCTCGACCACCAATCTCAAAGGCCTTTTGACAACCGCCAACGATGATTTCATCCGCATGAGCGGGTTCACGTGGGAAGAACTGGACGGAAAAAACCATAATATTATTCGCCACCCCGATATGCCGCCCGAAGCCTATGCGAATTTATGGGAAACGCTAAAAGCAGGCAAACCCTGGATGGGAATCGTCAAAAACCGCCATAAATGTGGCGATCATTACTGGGTCGATGCATTTGCGA
>JAGRFM010000123.1 GCA_020446045.1 Nitrosomonas sp. | reverse complement strand
GACTGGTGGGCGAAACAATCGATCAGTCCGGCAGGCGCGGTTATGTCTTGACGCTTGCAGCACGTGAGCAACATATCCGGCGTGCGAAAGCGACCAGCAATATCTGCACCAATGCCGGTTTGATGGCACTGGCAGCAGCGACTTATCTGGCAACGCTTGGTGAATCCGGTCTTCGGCGTGTGGCAGAACTGTGTTACCACAAAAGCCATTATGCCGCGCAGCAGCTTGCCGAAAGGGCGGGGCTGGAAATCAATCCACATAAACCCAATCAACCGTTCTTCAAGGAATTCTGCGTGCAGCTCCTGCGTCCAGTCGATGAAGTCAATCGGATTTTATTAGAGGATTTCGGCATCATCGGCGGTTTTGATCTGGGTTCCTGTTATCCCGAGTTTGAACAGTACATGCTGATTGCAGTGACAGAGATGAAGTCCAAAGCGGCAATAGACAGGCTGGTTGATGCGCTGGCGAAAATTACCGCATGAATGCGAGGAGGGCGGAAGAATATGCCTGAAATAGATAAACACAGCGTTGAAGAAACAGTATATGAACTGAGTTCTCCGGGCCGCAGTACTAATTTGATGCCTGAATGCGATGTGCCTGAAACTGAATTGCCCATCGAAGATTTGCGTGAGGATTTACACTTGCCCGAACTGTCCGAGCTTGATGTAGTGCGCCATTTTATCCGGCTTTCACAACGCAATTTCTGTGTCGACAGTGGGTTTTACCCATTGGGTTCGTGCACCATGAAATACAACCCGAAAATCAACGAAGCCTGTGCACGGTTGGAAGGCTTTGCGCAGTCGCATCCGTTGCAGCCGATCGATACGGTACAGGGCAATTTGGCGCTGATGTTTGAGTTGCAAGAATGGCTCAAGGAAATCGGCGGCTTTGCTGCCGTCTCATTGCAACCGACCGCGGGCGCACAAGGCGAACTGACGGCATTGCTGATGATGCGCGCTTATTTTCGCGACCGTGGTGAAACCGGACGCACTCAGATTTTGATTCCCGACTCGGCGCACGGCACCAATCCGGCGTCAACCACCATGGCGGGTTTTGAAGCGCTTGAAATTCCTTCGAACGATCATGGCAATCTCGATCTCGTCGCACTCAAGGCAGCCTGCGACGACACAGTTGCGGGCTTGATGATCACGAACCCCAATACGCTAGGGCTGTTTGAGCGCGATATCGAAACCATCGTCAAGCTGGTGCATGACTGTGGCGGGCTGGTTTACGGCGACGGCGCAAACATGAATGCGCTCGCCGGCGTGGTGCGGCCGGGCGATCTGGGCATTGATGTCATGCATTACAATTTGCACAAGACGCTCGGCACGCCGCATGGTGGCGGCGGACCCGGTTCCGGGCCGCTGGGTGTGAGTGAGAAACTGGCTGCTTATCTGCCCGGGCCGATGGTACGCCGGACGGAAAACGCGAAAAATTCGCAGCCCGGTTATACACTTTTTATGCGTGAAAGCACCATTGGCCGGATGAACAGCCACTTCGGCAGCTTCGGTGTGTTCGTTCGTGCGTATGCCTACATCTTGCAGCATGGCGCAGAAGGATTAAAACAGAACGCCATGCATGCGGTGCTGAATGCCAACTACCTGCGCGAACGGCTGCGAGGCGTCTATCCCCTATCCCACGACCGGCCCTGCATGCATGAATTTGTCCTGCAGGGAAAAATCGAAGGCAGCAGCGTGCGTGCGGTCGATATCAGCAAACGGCTGCCCGATTACGGCTTTCATCCGCCAACAACGTATTTCCCGCTGATTGTTCCCGAAGCACTCATGATCGAACCGACTGAAACGGAAAGCAAACAGACGCTTGATGCATTTGCCGACGCATTAAAAGCGATT
>JAGRFM010000122.1 GCA_020446045.1 Nitrosomonas sp. | reverse complement strand
GATGCCAAACGTAAGGAAGCTGAGGCCGTAACAGCCGATGAAGAAGATATCGAAACGCTGGAAAAAATGGCCAAAGACATTGAAAGCCTGAAGAAAGGAACTGAAGATGAGCGTTCCTGAGGGGTGGGAGAAACATCCAATAGGTAAGATTTGCAAATCAATAGTACCTGGACGTAATAAACCTAAGTCATTTGATGGCACAATTCCATGGATCACAACCCCCGATATACAGGGTAGATATTTACCTTCGAAAGCACAAAGAAACTTTATTAGTGAAACAGCTATTAAAGAATCTGGAGCTAAGATTGTCCCAGCCGGTGGAGTTGTCATTGCGGCAGTTGGCGAACTGGGATTAACTGCTATTGCTGCAGAGCCAATCGTATTGAACCAACAACTTCACGCATTCATATGCACAGATAATATCTACAACGAATATTTGGCTTATTGGCTAGAAACACAAAAGCCTTACATGGATAGTGTTGCTTCAAAAACAACCATTCCATATATGAATAAATCAAATTGTGAAAGTATTCCGGTTATTTTTCCACTCCTCCCGGAACAAAAGAAAATCGTCAGAATTCTCTCCACATGGGATCGGGCGATTGAGGTCACGGAAAAGCTGCTGAACAACAGCCAGCAGCAAAAAAAAGCCCTCATGCAACAACTCCTCACCGGCAAAAAACGCCTCCCCGGTTTTAGTGGGGAGTGGAAAATAGGATATTTGGGAGATATCTGTTCCTTTAAAGGCGGATCAGCTTTTAAGGAAGCGTACCAAGGTAAAAATAAAGGAGAACTGCCATTTATTAAGGTAAGCGATATGAACTTACCGTTGAATAACGTATACATTAATGAAGCAAATAATTGGATAAGCGCTACTGAAGCAAAACACATGAAAGCCAAACCATTTCCTAAGGGTGCGGTTGTTTTTGCGAAAGTTGGAGCAGCACTCCTTTTGAATCGGCGACGTATATTAGTACGTGACACCGTAATTGATAACAATATGATGGCAGCCATACCTAGCATCTATAGTGATACACAGTATCTTTATCAATTAATGCAAATGATAGATTTTGCAAAATTTGTACAAGAAGGTGCCGTACCATCTGTTAACCAGTCTGATCTTGCAAGGTTTAAAATCCATCTGCCCAATTTATCAGAACAACAAGCCATCGCTTCCGTCCTCTCCACTGCCGACAAAGAAATCGAAGTCCTCGAACAAAAACTGGGTTGCCTTCGGCAGGAGAAAAAAGCACTAATGCAACAACTCCTCACCGGTAAACGCCGCGTGAAGGTGGATGAGGCCGAAGTCCCCGAAAAGGAGGCCGCCCGTGCCTGATAGAAAAAGCTTGAAAAATGGCTGGTTTGAACAATGTCAAAACTTTTGCTTGAATTTTTTCGCCTTTTGCCGTTATACTGGAAATAGCATAGTCGCCACGCCTCTTAACAATGCGCAACCTTGGCGGCTTTTTTTATACCCGCATTCTGGAGGTCTTAATGACTGAGACTTACCAGAAACCAGCCCTCACATTCAATGATCAGTTAGAGCACCTCAAAAAACGTGGTCTTATCATTAATGATCACAGTCATGCATTATTACAACTAAGCACTATCAGTTATTACCGTTTGAGTGCATATTGGTATCCGTTTCGTTTGAAAGACGGCAATGGTGATGTCACAAGCAAATTCGTTGAAGGCACCAGTTTTGATGATGTTATCGGTTTGTACGAATTTGACCGTCATTTGCGCTTGCTTGTAATTGATGCAATTGAACGTGTAGAAGTTTATCTGCGCACGCTGATTACCTATCACCTCGGCCATAGTTATGGCGCTTTTGGTCATACTGATCCAAATAACTTTCATCCTCAGTTCAGACATACCGAATGGCTGTCAAAGCTTGAAGATGAAGTGAAGCGCTCCAATGATGCCTTTATCAGCCATTACAAGAATAAATATTCCGGATTCCCGACACTGCCCATTTGGATGCTAACCGAAGTCATGTCACTTGGCAGCCTTTCTTTTTGTTATCAGGGTCTAAAACATAACGATAAAAAAGTGATTTCAGGTAAGCTCAATTTGCATCATAAACGCCTTGCTGATTGGCTTCATAAGCTGACTTATATCCGCAATGTATGCGCTCATCACAGTCGGCTTTGGAATAGAGAGCTGGCTATACGCCCTGAAAATTCGAGTTTACCTGAATGGAAGCCGCCAATAACGCCACGAAACGACCGTGTGTTTTATATCTTATTAATGCTTCGTTATCTACTCCGAACAACCAACAATGGAGATAGCTGGTGCAAACAATGTAATGCGCTGATAGAACCGATTGCAGTACACGATAAATGGCGTTTGGCGATGGGAATGCCTGAAAATTGGAAGGAGCATCCAATATGGAAGTGACACTCCCCAAATTCCAGGAAGAATACAGCGCCAAGATTCCGGCGCTCACGCTGCTGCATCATCTGGGTTGGCGCTTTCTATCACCAGAGCAAGCCTTATCGACACGAGACGGCAAAACCAGTGAGGTGGTATTGCGTGAGGTGTTTCGTGATGAGTTGCGCAAGCGCCGCTATATCTATGGCGGAAAGGAACGTGCCTTTTCCGAGCAGGCGATTGATAACGTCATTGCCGAGTTGTGCAGCCCGGCTCTCAACGAAGGTTTGGGCGTGGCCAATGAAAAAATCTATAACCATTTGCTCTATGGCATTTCGGTGAAGGAATTTGTCGATGGCAAGAAAATTAATCCGACGCTCCCAATTATCGACTGGAACAATCCGGCCAATAACAGCTTCCTATTTACCGAGGAATATAACGTGCAGCGTACCGGCGGCGTGGATCACCGCAGGCCGGATATTGTTTGTTTTGTAAATGGCCTGCCACTGGCCGTGATTGAAGCCAAGCGTCCAGACAACCATGCGGGCAAAGGCCCGACGATTGACGAAGGCATTTCACAAAACCTGCGCAACCAGCGCAATGATGAAATCCTGCATTTATTTGCTTATGCGCAATTGCTGTTTTCCATCAACGGCGCGGACGGGCGTTATGGCACACAAGGCACGCCATTTAAATTCTGGGCACGCTGGCGCGAGGAAGATATCCGCGAGCCGGAATTCTACGCGGTTAAAAACAAGGTATTGGACGAATCGGCTAAGGCGGCTTTGTTTTCGCATCGGCCAGGTCAGGATCAGAAATGGTATGAAAATCTGATTGCTGGCGGTGAACTGGCCGTAACTGAGCAAGACCGGCTTTTGATCAGCCTGCTTTCTCCTGATCGGTTGCTGGAAATGACGCGATACTTCGTGCTGTTTGACAAAAAGGTCGGCAAGGTCGCCGCACGTTATCAGCAGGTTTTCGGGATCAAGCGTCTGATTGAACGCATCAACTCCAAAGACAAGCAAGGCGCACGCCAAGGCGGCGTGATCTGGCATACCACCGGCTCAGGCAAGTCCTTCACCATGGTATTTTTGTCCAAGGCGTTGATCCTGCATGAATCCTTGAAGCAATGCCGCATTGTTGTCGTGACCGACCGTGTTGATCTGGAAGGCCAGCTCAGCAAAACATTCAGCACTGGCGGAGAACTGGCGAGCAAGAAAGACAAGGCCGCTGCAATGGCGACTTCCGGCAAACGATTGGCCGAACAGATTGCGATCGGCACCGAGCGCATTATTTTCACGATCATCAATAAATTCGCCATCGCCGCCAAAATGCCGGAATGCCACAACCCCAGTTCAGACATTATCGTGCTGGTCGATGAAGGTCACCGCGGTCAAGGTGGCGAGAATTATATCCGCATGCGCCGGGCGTTGCCGAATGCAGCCTTTGTCGCCTTTACCGGTACACCGTTGCTCAAGGACGACAAAACCACCAACAAATTTGGCCCGATCATTCATGCCTATACCATGCAGCGGGCCGTGGAAGACAAAACCGTCACGCCGCTGTTGTACGAAGAGCGCATACCCGATTTGGATGTTAATGAACGCGCGATTGACAGCTGGTTTGAACGCATCACTGAAGGACTGACCGACGAGCAAAAGACTGACCTTAAGAAGAAATTCGCCAAAAAAGGCCATCTTTATCAATCCGAAGACCGCATCCGCTTGATTGCCTATGATATCGCCAATCACTTTGTCAAAAACATTGATGAAGGACTGAAAGGACAACTCGCCTGTGATAGCAAATTATCGGCGATCAAATACAAGCAGTTTATGGATGAGCTGGGCTTGTTTGAATCGGCGATTGTCATGTCCGCGCCCGATACGCGCGAAGGCAATGTGGACGTGGATGAATCCGGCATTCCCGAAGTGACAAAATGGTGGAACGAACATGTCGGCAAGCAGGATGAAAAAGACTACACAAAGCATATTGTCGAACGATTTGAAAACGATGACGATCTTAAAATCCTGATCGTGGTCGATAAATTGCTGACCGGTTTCGATGAACCCCGAAATACCGTGCTCTATATCGACAAGCCGCTCAAGGAACACAACCTGATTCAGGCCATCGCGCGGATTAACCGCCTGCATCCCAAAAAGCAATTCGGCCTGTTGATTGATTATCGCGGTATTCTAGCGGAGCTCGATACCACCATCGCCAAATACCAGGATTTAGCCAGCCGCACGCAAGGGGGCTTTGATATCAGCGATATCGAGGGGCTCTATCAGCAAATGAGCACTGAGTATAAAAAGCTGCCGCGCCTTTATGCGGATTTATGGGCGATTTTCAAGGATGTCAAAAACAAGGGAGACATCGAGCAGCTGCGCCAGGTGACTGTGCCGCGCATACAGGAACGTAATGGCGAGATGATCGACGTAAATTTGAAAATCCGTGAGGATTTTTACGACCGCTTAAGTGAATTCACCAACTGTCTTAAGATTGCATTGCAATCGGCTAGCTTTTACGAAGACAAGAGTTTTTCGGAAGACGACCGCAGGCATTACAAGGAAACGGTCAAACAATTTACTGCGCTACGGCAACTCGCTAAAACCGATGCCGGTGAATCGGTCGATTACGATGAATATGCCGCACAGATCAAAAAGCTGATGGACAAGCATGTGGTCGGTGTGGAAGTCAGAGAGCCTGAAGGGGTTTATGAAGTCAACAAAATGGGCAAGGCGGCTGATCCCAAAGAGTGGTCAGATGATAAAACCCGCAATGAAACGGATATCATAAAAACCCGCATCACGCGCATGATCGAGCAAAATTTGCGCGATGATCCTTATGCGCAGGAAGTGTTTTCCAGGTTGTTGAAAAAGATCATAGAAGAAGCCGAAGCGTTATTCGATCATACACTTAAGCAATATATGCTGTTTCGGGAATTTGAAGAAAAAGTAGAAAAACGTGAAGTCGAAGGTCTGCCGGACAAATTCGCCGACAACAAGCATGCACAAGCCTATTACGGCGTGCTGAAAATGATGGTTGGTGAAAATCTTACTAAAATTGATGAGGCAACCTCAGACCGCTGGGTAGAGCTCTCATTCAAGGTCGATGGAATCATCACTAACGCCGTTGCAGAGCATTCGATCAATCCACAAAACATCGAGGCGGAAATCCGTAAAAACATCCTGCCGATGATTTTTGCTGAATGCAAAAAAGTTGGTTCCGGCATGGATCAGGCCAAAGCGATGATTGAGCGGATTGTGCAGGTGGTACGGGAAGGCTTGAACAAATCATGATTTATCCCACCCGACAAAGAACAGCTTCGATTCAATATGGCGATAGTGCTATAGAATTTGCCATTGAACCCCGCTCAACCGATGCACCAAAAGTCCTGATCAAAGTCCACCCCGATTGCCGTGTGGTGGCACATGCCCCGCCACTCGCTTCCGATGATGAAATTATCCAGGCGGTTAAGAAACGCGCACGCTGGATTCACCGGCAAATGCGCTATTTTGAAGACCAGCGGAAGGATATCCTGCCGCGCCGTTATGTGAGCGGCGAAAGTCATTTCTACCTGGGACGCAGACATGTGTTGAAAGTTCATGAAGAACCTCGATCTGCATCGGAAGTTAAACTGCTACGCGGTGTGCTGGAAGTCAAAACCAGAACACCGCAATCCGAGAAAATCAGAACACTGCTTTTTGACTGGTATAAAGCAAAAGCCAGAGAAGTGTTCGACCGCAGACTGGACGAAGTTCTGTCGCAAACGCTTTGGGTGAAAGATAAACCGCCGATAAGACTCTTATCCATGCAAACCCAATGGGGAAGTTGCTCACCCAAAGGACAATTAACGATCAATCCACATTTGGTAAAAGCTCCGAGGGAATGCATTGATTATGTATTGCTGCATGAACTTTGCCACATCGCGGAACATAATCATTCCGAACACTTTTACCGGCTTATGAAACAGGTTATGCCGCATTGGGAAAAAGTGAAGGAACGGCTCGATGGCATGGCTTATTATTATTTGAATGATGTTTGAAGTTGTTAATTTAAACGGCAACCTAGAGCCATAGATAGCAGGCATAGTATTAGTATAGCTCTGATATAGATTTTGATTAAGGATTAGGAATGAAGCTGATAAAAACAAAGTTAAGAAATTTTAGATGCTATCAGCGTGAGACAGAATTTATAATAGACGATCTGACTGCCATCATTGGAAAAAACGATATTGGCAAGTCAGCCATTCTTGAGGCTATAGACGGCTTCTTTAATGACACAGTAGATCAAAGCGATTTATCGAATACTGCCGACAGCAACGCCATAGAGATAACGTGCTACTTTGAAGGAATCCCTGATGAGATCGTTCTTGACACTTCGGAACCTTCCTCCCCTATATCTGAGGGAATATTAAATCCAGAGGGGCAGTTACAAATAAAGAAAGTGTTTACCTTTGGTGCAAAAAAAACTACAGCAGTTTTTCTAATTGCGAATCATCTATCAGATGAAAGATTAAAAATACTTCTCAGCAAGAAAAATACATCTTTAAAACAATATGCTAAAGATTTGGGTGTTGATTTAAGTGATGTTAATCAAAAGAAGAATTCGCACATAAGAGAAGCGATAAGAAGGCATATTGGGGGTGATATCGCTGTTCAAGAACTCAAAGTGGATGGAAATGTTGACAACGAAGATAATTTAAAAGCCGTTTGGAGTTCACTTAAGAAATTACTCCCAGTGTTTTCACTCTTTAAAACTGATAAAGCTTTTGATGACAAAGATAGTGATATTAAAGACCCATTGCAGTCAGCAATAAATGAAGCTCTGGGCCTTCCAGAAATTCAAGATTTATTATCGGAGATAGAAAACAAGGTTAGGGAATTTTCTACTGATATCGCAGACAGGACAATTGAAAAACTAAAAAATTTTGATGAAACCATATCTGAGCGCTTGAAATCCGATTTCACAAAAAATCCGAATTACAGCAAAATTTTTGATCTCACATTACTGAATGAAAATAATATCCCGCTAAACAAACGCGGCAGTGGAATAAGGCGGCTCGTTGTATTAAGTTTTTTTCAGGCGCAAGCTGAGAAGAGAAAGGCAGATAAGAACGCTCCTTCAATTATTTATGCGATAGAAGAACCCGAGACATCTCAACATCCCAATCATCAGAAAATGATCATTGATGCTCTGTCAGAATTAAGCCGCCAGCCTAATGTGCAGGTATTGTTTACTACTCACAGCGCTAATCTGGTTAGAGAAATACCCATTCACTCCTTAAGATATGTATCTCCAGATGATGATGGAATCATACAAATCGAATATGGTGAAGACTTAGAGAGCGAGGAAAATAATGATGAGGTAATTAGCAAGATTGTCAGTGCGCTCGGAATTTTGCCAAATCCTTCTGAAAGAATAAAAGTACTCGTATATGTCGAAGGTAATCATGATGTTAATGCCTTGAAAAGATATAGCAAAATTATAAACGATAATGATGCAAGCTTATTAAACCTCATGACTTCGCACGAGGTTGGATATGTAATAACAGGCGGTTCAGCTCTGAAACATTATATAGAACAGCGTCATTTGGATGGTCTAGGTAAGCCTGAAGTACATATCTATGATAATGACGTGGCTGATTACCGCGCTGCGGTACAACGCATCAATAATTTGACTAATCCTAATAAAATTGCTTTTAACACCAAGAAACTGGAACTGGAAAGTTATTTACACCCAGAAGCAATACGCGAAGCATACTCTGAGTGTGGAACCGAAGGTGTGTCGTTACAAGAGATAGAAGACAATACTGATGTTCCACATGAAGTGGCAAGGTTATTAAATTCCTTAAATGACAATAATTGGGGTGAGCTTGATTCAGATAAACAAAAAGAACTAGCAAGCAACAAAAAGAAATTTCTGAATGTCCAGGCAGTTGAAAAGATGACGGTTGAGAGAATCAAGGAGAGAGGCGGATATGAAGAAATATGTCATTGGTTAACTGAAATAACCAGACTATCAACCAAATAACTGGAATACGTGTTGTCTACCGTTCAAGCAAATGAAATTACTTATGAGCTTCATTCATTGGGATGGAAAGCTTTTCAAAGTCTTTGCTCGACAATAGTGTCGGAAATTTGGGGGCAAACCATCCAGACATTTTTTGATTCTCAAGATGGAGGGCGAGACGGCTCATTTAATGGAGAATGGATAAAAAACGGTAATGAATCCTACTCTGGTTCGTTCACAGTACAATGCAAATTTACTGCAAAATCCAACGCAGTCATTAAATTGTCGGATTTGGTTGACGAGCTTAAAAAGGCCGAGCGATTAGCGAAAAGAGGTCTGGCAACAAACTATTTTATATGCACAAATGCAAAGTTAACAGGAATAAATGATGAGGAAATTCGAAGTAAATTCGAAAGTATTCCTGAGTTAAAAAAATGTACTGTCTACGGCAGCGAAAGAATCTCTCAGGTTATTCGTGAGTCTAAAAGACTTAGGATGCTGGTGCCGAGGATATATGGATTGGGCGATTTAGGTCAGATTCTTGACGAGCGCGCTTATGATCAAGCGCGTGAAATTTTAAGTTCGCTTGGAGATGACTTAAACAAATTTATTATAACTGATGCTTACCGTCAAAGCGCAAAAGCCCTCGTGGAACATGGTTTTGTGCTTCTGTTGGGTGAGCCTATGTGTGGTAAGTCCACAATTGCTGCTTCATTGTCAATGGGAGCACTAGATGAGTGGGGATGTTCAACCATTAAAGTGCGTGATGCTGATGATTTCGTTAAACACTTTAATCCTAACGAAAAGCAATTGTTTTGGGTTGATGACGCTTTTGGCCCTACACAAATAGATTGGAGTAGTGCCATCAATTGGAGTAAAACCTTTCCTCATGTTAATGCGGCAATCCACAAAGGAGCAAAAGTAATATTTACTTCAAGAGACTATGTTTATAAGTCGGCAAAAAAATATCTTAAAGAGTCAGCGCTACCAGTAATAAAGGAATCTCAAGTCGTCATTCATGTTGAAAACCTAACCAAAAACGAACGGGAGCAAATTTTATATAACCACATCAAACTTGGAAATCAGAGCAAAAGCTATAAGAAAAAGATCAAGCCATTCCTTCCTGATGTAGCTATTCATGAGAAATTCAGCCCTGAAATAGCTAGAAGGTTAGGAAATCCACTATTTACCAAAGACCTTACAATATCTAAATCTGGATTAAGTAATTTTGTAACGAAACCACTGGATATGCTTTGCGAAGTTATCAACACGATGGACGATTCATGTCGTTCGGCGTTGGCTCTTGTGTTTATTAGAGGTGGAACACTTCCCAGTCCGTTAAACGCGACAGACGAAGAAAAGCATGCGATAGCACGCCTTGGTGGAACCGTCGGTGATGCAATAAAAGGCTTGGAATCTCTAAACGGCAGCCTCTTAATTAATTCAATAAGAGATGGTAATTACTTTTGGCACTTTAAGCACCCCACCATAAGAGATGCGTTTGCAGCGATAGTGGCGTCTAGTCGTGATTTAATGGACATATACCTTACAGGTGCCCCGCTAGATAAGCTATTTTCAGAAATTTCCTGTGGCGATGTTGGATTGCAGGGTGTTAGCGTAATCGTTCCTTTAAGCGAATATCATATTGTATTTAATAAAATAAAAACCTTTGATACTACTAAATGGTTCAATAAATCATCGTTATGTCGCTTTTTATCGTACCGTTGTGATAAAGACTTTTTAAGTCAGTTTCTTACAGAATTCCCTGATTTTGTTTCTAAACTATATATTGGCGCATACATATACGCAAATTCTGATGTGGACGTATTTATCCGACTTCATGAATTTGGCCTTTTGCCAGAAGACGATAGAGTTCGGGCTGTAGCTTCTATAAAGGATTTGGCAATAGATATTCCAGATTCTGGATTTTTAAGGGATAGCGTTAAAGGTTTAATGACCCACGATGAGTTATCCGATATTTTACAACTTGTTCAAAACACTCTTTTACCTAATTTAGATAATCAAATTGATAGTTGGCAGAATAATTACAATGGGGAAGATGAACCTGAAGCATATTTTGAGGATTTAAAATCGGCGCTGGAAGATTACAAAAGGGAATTTGAAGAAATTGAAATATCGTGTAGTCAGATTGAAAAAGCGCTAACTCGTATTGACCAAATCATTGAGGATTTAAAGAACGAGTATAGCCCGGAAGATGACGATGGGTTTTGGAAACGTGGTGGTGACAGCGCTACAAAAAATATTGAAAGCCGGTCAATATTTGATGATGTTGACTGCTAATGATTTTAATGTCTGTTTATGATTGAAAACACTTCAAAAGCATGGCGTTCTTGAAGCTAGTTCGTTTTGAATATTCTCAATAGAAGCTAAAGCATTTCTGCGTTCGTGGCTGTCGGGCTCACTTCTGGCAAGTTCGTTAAAAACTTCTCTCAATAATGCATAAAGCTCGGTTTCGCTTTTTGCTGCCAGTTCAAATCTTGTAATCAGTTTCATTTTAACCTCCTGATGTTGGAGGCCGCGCCAATCGCGACCTTTGATAAGGCCGGGTGCGCGCAGATGATGAAAAACTGCACCTATGGTCGGAATATATGGAGAAGCGCGACAATTGCGCTTGCAGTTCTCGTTTATCGTCTGTGCAATTTTTCGGATTTATAAAAGGTTGAAATCAGTGTGCCTTTCTTTCATAGAAGGCGGTTAAAGCTGATTGCTTTAGTACGTGGCAGTAAAAGCCTGTCAGTGTTGGAATTATTGAAAAAATTGACGCACCAGAAGGTGCGCTTGCTTTCAAACAAAGGGAGGGGTTCTCGTTCCCCTCAAAGTCAAGAAAAATGACGGTTTCCGCCTGATCCACTACGTGGGGCAGACCCTCCGCAATTTTTCTGGACTTTTTCACGCCCGCCTTAGTCGCCCTAGTCGGCAGAGGTTCATGAGCGAGCAAACGCTTCGCTTAGAACCTCAACACCGAATTAAGGAGAAAGACTATGAACGCAGATATCAGAATTTATGTTGCAGATTTGGCGGCTTACAATAACGGCAAGCTTCATGGCGTTTGGATCAATGCTACTGATGATCTGGACGATATCCAAGAACAGGTTAATCAAATGCTGGCTGAAAGCCCCGAAGGTTTCGCGGAAGAATACGCCATTCATGACTATGAAGG
>JAGRFM010000121.1 GCA_020446045.1 Nitrosomonas sp. | reverse complement strand
TATGGCCGATGATTCTGGCCTGAGCTGCAGAATTGCTCATCATTCCAGCGACCAGACTGTTCAAGACGGGGCGCATTTCCGGTTTGATGTCGGCTCGTCCCGTGTCAAACGAAAAATCTCCCGGCACGTTCATCTTGAGTTCATTGCCGGGTGTTTGAGTGACTTCGATACCGGTTCCTTCAGTCACTTGTTCCATCTGCTGGCGCTGTTTTTCCATATGCGATGACCAGACATAACCGCCTAATGCACCAACGCCTGCGCCAATACCCGCACCCAGTGCAGGATCACCGGCAATCGCACCGATAATGGCGCCAGCGGCTGCACCGATACCGGTACCCGCCGCCGTGCCTTGTGCAGTCCTTCTTTGTGAATCTGTCATGCTGGCGCAGCCAGCCAACAGCATTGCTATTAGAACAATTAAAACCGATTTCTTCAAGATCATGTTAAAACCCCAGTTGTCTGCCATATTGGTTGTTGATCATATGCGGCCAGTTTCCAGCCGTTGTACATTTGCCCAGAAACTTGCCGCGTGCGTTAAAAGTCTTGTTCAGGCTGATGCCGCCATGACTGTTAAACTTGATGATATCGAAGTAATCCTGAACGAAACCTTTACAACCGGAAACAACACCGGAACCTTGCAGCATTCCAGCCATGCAAAGCACGGTGCTGCAGGAATCTTTTGCCTTTACAGGTGCGGTAAACAAAAACATCAACATAAAAAATGCGAAAACCTTTTTCATTTATTGGCCTCCTCTGGAAATGTAATTGCCACTATTCTCGGCATTCTGTCCGGCTTTAACTGCATTCATCAGCGGTTCTATACCTTTGATGGGACTGTTTCTGCGTAATGCGGATACACCATAAGCGGTTATTGCCGCAGTCGTTCCCGCTGCTGCCACCAAACCACCGGCGCTGTAACTACCGATACCGGCTGTGGAACCTATACTGCTACCGGTCACGATTCCGGAAATTAACGGAGGAAGCTTGGAAATCAGCACCCATAGCGCAATGGTAAAAACCAGCATGACTGCGAGTTCTTCAAAATTCAGTACATTCTTAGTCATTTTGCTATGGAAGCTAATTAATAGATCGCTACCTATGCCCACTATTAGCAACATGACTAATAACTGAATACCGACACCGAGAACCGTTTTGAAATAGTTGATAGCGATATCTGTTGTCCAACGAGCACCTCCAAAACCTAATAGGAAAATACCGGCATATAACAATACCCATGACGAAATTAACAACAGCAGCATGTTAACTGCGATAACTGTGAGGATAATTAAAATAGCCAAAGACATAATGAAACCAACAAAACTGTCTAATGGCTCTAGAAATGAGAAATTATTCCATGCTCTTTCCAGGATCGTAAAACCAACATTTACGATAGTTGCATGACTGGTACCACCAGAAAGACCTGCAGCACTGTTTCCGAGTTGTTGCATGGAATCAATGATTGAACCGGCTATATTGTGACCTGAAACGGCATTGGTTAGCAGCCAGAAGAAGAAGCCGGTAAAAATTATGAATCGAGTAAATTCAGCAAAAAACTCACCTATATCGGCTCTGCGCAATAACATCATGCCGAATGTCCAAACCATAGAGATTAATGCCAGCGTCCAGAACAGCCGTTCAGCAGCTCCCTGGATGACGTTCTGCCAGGTTTTAACTTTCCCATGAAACTTTTCAACAACCTGGTCAAGTACGCTCTGATTAGAGACTGGGTCAAAATATGCTAATTCTGCATTGGCATTCGCAGAAAAAAACAATGTCAAAATCATGGCGATAACAACAAAGTATAATTTTGGCATCTGATTTTCTCCCATTAAGAATTTTTATTCCTGCGGTTCTTCGTCTTTGGGTTGCTGTGATATTGGAGTACTAAACCAATCTTTGCCTTGTGGCATTTCACTCAGTTCTTTAATTGGTTCTTTTAGCTCAAGCTGACCGTCTCCATCCTTAGAGCAACCAGAAAACACCACCAAAGAAAGCAAACAAACTACCAAACTGATTAATTGAATATTTTTCATAGAACTCTCCTTGATATGAGAAATTAAAATGCATCTCTAACCGACCAATTTCTCCCAGTCGGTAATGTTTGCGGGCTTAATCGTTTTGTAGCTGCTTCCCGTGCAGCCTGCCACATGGCTTCTTGGTCGACTTTGGCCTGGTTCTGGGCATTGATGGCGTTATGTTGTGCAATAAGTAAATGCCGTATTTGCAATAACTGGTTGGCCTGATGAGCAGCGAGTTGGTTGGCATATTGCAATGCCTCCATTTGTCCTTCTGCAGTTTGAGTACGTTGCTGCAGGATTTGCAGTTGCGCAGCATCCAGCGGAATCTGTTGCGAATGGTGATCAAGACCGCGAAGCACAGCGTCGTTGGCACTTTTCTGTGCATCGGTACTGGCATCCTGTCCCTGTTTTAATATGCTCCACGCCGATTCGGTGCAATTGCCGTCGAGATTGAAGCACGGCGAACTTCGGTAGTAATTCACATTACGGAATCGTTGCAGATAACCGTCCAGGCCGCCGTATTGCTGGCCGTAATAGCGAATGGTGTTGGTCATATGCATGAGCTTGTTCATCGTATATTGCGCCTGCGCCCAGACATACGCCGGTGGCGCGAGCGTATTACGAATCATGTTTTCGTATTGCTGTAGTTGTGTTTGATACTGCTGTATCTGCTTTAACGTCTGCGATACATTTTCTATCGCGGCAATTGTGGTTTGCTGAACGTTGACTGCATCGATAACAGGAATACCGCCAGCATTGGCGTTAGTAACAAGCATTGCGAACAGGACTGCAACGATTCCTGCTATCCTTTTCCAATACGTGAATGGGTTGAAGTTCAATCTGATATTTGTCATGGGTGATTACTCCTTGCATAGTCAAACGATTGGTAAGGTTTGTTGAATACCATGTCTTTGGTCACGATGATGTTGAACCGGTATCCTGGTCTGATTTCAAGGGTTGGTGAGATATTCATGTTCTTGCGGATCAAGTTGGCGGTGACCAGTCCGAGTTGCTGACCCAGCGACTGACTCATGATGCTGCCCGCATTCTGCCGCCCAAATGCACCGCCTGCATCGCGCTGGCTGTAGGCTGTACCGGCTACAATAGCCGACATGACCAAGGCTGAACCGAAGATACGCAGATAATGGTTGTTCACCTGATCCTTGAATCCGGCATAACCGACACCGTCCGCCCCCGGCATGGCGCCGATATCCATCGTCTTGCCATCCGGAAAGATAATGCGTTGCCAGGCAACGAGCACACGTGCTTGACCGAACTCGACTTCACTGGAGTATGAGCCGACCAGACGAGAGCCTTGCGGAATCAAACGGTATTTGCCAACCGGCGAGTCATAAATATGCTGACTGACTTGTGCCATGATTTGTCCGGGCAGTTCGGAATTGATACCGGAAATCAGCGTTGCCGGAATCACAAAACCGGTTTGCAGAATGTAAGGCGATTGCGGCTTTTTAACGTCACTGTCGAGTTTCCAGCGCTCATCACCTTGTGATGAATCGAAACGTGAGTAATCATTCACATTACCGGTTAGCGGATCGTTTAACAGCATCGGCGCTTCATCGTCATAGTCATCACCGATACCGGCGCTAGCACCAGAAACAGCACTCAGACCTCCTTGCCCTTGCCGCAAATGCGCAAGGCGTGCATGATAAGCTGCGGTTGGGTCTTCACGCAGATTCGCATCAATCTGCTGACGTACTCTGGCCATTTCAGCCAGTGCTTCCTCGCGTGACGGTGTGCTGCCGGTATTGGTATATTGCGGCGTGGAAGCTGTACTTCTGGGGGCAATCACATTGACGCTGGTTTTGGCTTTGATTGCTTCTTCAAGCTGTTGACGCTTGAGCAGACGGATATGTTCGAGCTCGGCATCGCGTGAAGTATTGGAATGATCCAGTGGTGGCGACGCAGGTGGCAAATCCAGATCGGCAGGCCGCTCGATGATAATTCCATCAAGCAGTGAAATTGTCTGCGGTTCTTCAGGTGTTTCAGGCTGTATCCTGGGTTCAATGATTCCACCTAGATAATCCTTGGCAATGAGGTTCGCAAAGTTACTGCTCGAATCAGCATCATGATCATGCTCATACCCGGATAAGTTATTACGGTCGGTTGCGCGGTTCATCGCCACAATACCCATGAGCAGCATAAAAATCAGCATGATGGCGCCAAAGATATACAGCGGCAGATTGTTGACGCGGCGCACGCCAACAGTTTTGGAAACAATGTCGGGCGATGTATCCGGCGATAACAGCTTATCCGTGGCCATCTTCAATCCTCCAGTTGCCTGCGCACCCACAAACCAGCAGGTTTGATCTGTCCGGACTGGACAATAAATGCGCGTGTCAGCCGCTGATCTTCAATCAGGATGCTGACATGATATAAATCATCCGATTGATCGATGATGTAACCGAGTGTCAGGCCGTGATTCT
>JAGRFM010000120.1 GCA_020446045.1 Nitrosomonas sp. | reverse complement strand
TCAGGTCGCGAATTACGAAAAATAAGTGTATACTATGAACTATGTCGAGACCACTCCGTTTAGAATTTCCGAATGCGCTTTATCACGTGACATCACGTGGAGATCGACGCGAAAATATTTATGAGGACGATGATGACCGACTAAGGTTTCTAGAGATCCTTGGAACGGTTGTTGCTGATTATAACTGGCTGTGTCATGGTTATTGTTTGATGGATAATCATTATCATCTCATCATTGAAACACCTGACGGCAATTTGTCAAAAGGTATGCGTCAACTCAATGGTGTTTATACCCAGGCGTCGAATCGTCGGCATGGACGTAGCGGACATCTTTTTCAGGGACGATACAAAGCAATCCTGGTGGATAAAGATCGTTATTTGCTTGAACTTTCCCGCTATGTCGTTTTAAATCCACTGAGAGCCAAATGCATGATCAATCGGCTTGAAGACTGGCCATGGAGTAGTTATCTGACAACGGCCGGCGATGCGCCAAAGCCAGAATGGTTAACAACGGACTGGATACTTTCCTTATTCGGTAAGCGAAAAAAGATTGCAATGGAACGATACCGGCAATTTGTTCTGGAAGGGGTTCAACATCAAGCTGAACTATGGTCTAACTTGAAAGGCCAGATTTATTTAGGGGATGAAGCTTTTGTCACTAAGATGCAGAAAAGAATCGGTAAAGAAAAAGACGATTTAAATATTCCAAAGCAGCAAAAACGGCCAATAGCAAAGTCTTTGTCTGAAATTGCGGCGCAACACAAAGATCGTAACAAGGCGATTATCGTTGCTTACAAAACCGGCGCGTACAGCCAGCGAGAAATCGGAGCGTTTTATCAATTACACCCAACAACGATTGGCGCTATTGTTCGCAAAAACAGAAATCATTGATTATGGACCTAACCCTCTTTGCTTTTGGACCTAACCCTCTTTGCTTTCGCAAAAACAGAAATCATTGATTATGGACCTAACCCTCTTTGCTTTGTAACCCTCTTTGCTTTGGACCTGACCCTCTTTGTGCTCGCTATTCTGCCGAGCGATTTGCCGGTTTATAATCTGATCCGGTTTTGATTCAGGATTAAAATCGGAAACTGTCCGACATTCGGGTCTGATAAGATACGATAATGAACGACATTCAACACATTACGGACGCCCTGCTCAAATTCCGCGATGAACGCGACTGGGCGCAATTTCATAATGCAAAGGATCTGGCACTCGCACTGAACATTGAAGCTGCCGAATTACTCGAGGTTTTTTTGTGGAAAACAGCCGATGAAGCGAATCCGGATCAGGTCAAGGAAGAACTGGCCGATGTGTTTACGTTTGCTTTTCTGTTGGCCGACAAATACGATCTCGATGTTCGTCAGATCATTCAGGACAAACTGGAAAAAAATGCCGTGAAATATCCGGTTTCCAAATCAAAAGGTTCTTCAAAAAAATATACGGAACTGTAGGGGGCGTCGTCACGTGTTATGTATAATTTTGTTTGTTTTTCGGGCAAAAGAATCAAGTTTTTGGGCCGCAGGACATGCTAAAGCATATTCAAGGTGCAAAAACGGCGATAATTTTGTTCGAAAAGCAAACCCGAAGGGCGTGGCATATTTTTGCGCCTGCTTGCTCAAGGTACTTGGACATAGCTAAGCTATGCCCTGCGACCTTTTCACAAACATCCATCACAAATCTGCACACGCATAAATACACATAACACATGACGACACCCCCTTGGTATTCAAGAGCAATATTTCCGAATAACCGGTTTTACGGCGTTAATAATCAGCGCCATAGACACCGCACCCGGATCCGGCGTTCCGATACTTTTTTCCGCATGCGGTCGTGCCCGGCCGATTTTGGGTAGCAAATCCTGTGTCATCTGCGCTGCTTTATCGGCAATATTGCCGGCCATTTCCCAGGCATCGGCCACAGAAAGCCCATCGGCAGCCGCCTGATCCAATGCCGCTGAGAATGGGTGCAAAACATCCACGAGCGTCTTGT
>JAGRFM010000119.1 GCA_020446045.1 Nitrosomonas sp. | reverse complement strand
ATCAGCATCAAGTTCAGGGCAGTTTTTTCTACTCTTCACTATCTACGTCAGCCCAATATTTGTGCGACTGACGCAGATAGTGAAGGGCAGAAAAAAGACAAAAATGCATACACAAGACCGGAGAAGAACCCCATTCTTAAATAATGGTTTAATCTTGTTATTACCTGCCAAGTATCCTTTATGCCAAGGAAACGCCACACTCAACACACCCTTCCACATTCCCTACTACCCCCGAATCTTCACCGCAGCACTATTAGCCGCCTCCCGCAATGCTTTGTTAGACAGATGCGCGTACCGCATCGTCACTTTCGGATCATGAATGGCCGAGTATCTGCTGCACGATGCCAGGCTGCCGGTTTTATTGCGCCATGGCGGCGTCACCTGGATGACCTGGGGCAACAGTAAAAAAGAAGCGAACCGGGATTTTTTCAATGGTGGCTGGACGCGATTGAATTCGATCAAGGCAGGCAAATGGAAGCCTTGGCATCCCAGGCCAGTGATTATCCCCGCAGATAGTTTCATGGAAAAAGATCATGACGAGAAATCACACTGGTTCCCGTTAGCGCCCGGCATGGTAATCCAGGCCCTGCTCGCTGAAAGAAAAGGAGAGAAACGGGTGTATGTGGTTACTGAAGAAACACCACTGGAATATTCCTGGATTCATGATCGATGGCCGAGATTGAAACGGCTATCCGATAAACGAAACATAGCGACATCGTATGTAGCGTAAAAATTGTGTTCAGTAGGCGCTATTACAACAATAAGTGAAAAACTATCCGCAAGCAAGTCGAGCATATATATTTATTCAGGTTCTTGATTTAAAAATTCTCCCCATTGCTTCATTAGGTCGCGTCGTTTTTCAAATAGATCGCTTCTACGATAAGCTGCTTCTGTTGGATTCTGGATCGAATGTGCCAAGGCTGCTTCACAGACTTCGCGTGGGAAATTAGTATTATCCCCGCACCAGTCGCGAAATGAGCTTCTCAGACCATGCGCAGTGGCTTCACGATAGGATGCACCCTTGAGAACTTTACTGACAGCCACATCGCTGAGTTCATGCACGAACACCATTTCGCATCCTATTGATTTTAGCTTATAAAGTGTGGCGAGTATTTCAATACACTCATCATTTAAAGGCACACGGTGCTCTCGGCCTGTTTTTGTCCTGTTTGGCGGTAGTGTCCATGTCCTGGAATCCAGATTGATTTCCTTCCATGTCATGCCTCGTGCTTCTGAACTTCTACAAGCAGTCAAAACTATCCACCTTATACAGTAGGCGCTCATGCTGGTTTTAGAACGTAGTAGCTGCATGATTTCTGGCAACTGTGAGTAAGGTATGGCATTGAAGTGTACTACAGGCGTTACCTTCTTTGGCGCAGGGTATATATGATCCAGGCAGCCTTTCCATCGAGCCGGATTACCTTTATCGATGCCTTCATGAAGAAACGCATAATCTAGTACAGCCTCAGTTCGCTGTCTTACCCTTGAAGCGGTTTCTGTCTTACCTTTCCAGATAGGGTTGAGTACAGCTTTAATGTCCTCAATGCCAATATCTGCTATGGATTTGTCGCCAATAAATGGAAATGCGTATTGTTCAAGTGTATTAGTCCATTGGTTCGCATGCTTTTTATTTCGCCAACCAGGTTTCTTATGTTCTATACATTCGCGTGCATAGTCGGCGAAAGTCTTGTTTGGTTTCTCGATTCGGAGTACTTCTTTAGGGGGCTGGCCGCGCGTGATTGCGCGTCGCATTTCACTGGCTATTTCACGTGCTTCAGCCAGTGTTCGGTCATTGGCAGAGCCTAATCCGAGTTCTCTGGCGCGACCATTTTCCTTATATCGGAATACCCAACTCCGTGAACCCGATTCTCTGACGCGTAAAAGTAGATTGCCGCCGTCTGAATGAGTGCCTGGTGGTAATACGTTAATCTGTACCGCTTTTAACTTTCTGACTTCTCTTGCCACTTCGTCTTGCCTTCCGTCTTTCCCTAAAAACTGGATGGTAGTATATTTTATAAGACTACTTCGGACAAACTATTTTATTAACCAATTGTTTTATGGATTTATTTATACTTATTTGGATTTTGTTGGACAATATTGTGGCGGAGACTGAGGGATTCGAACCCTCGATGAGGCTATAAACCCCATACTCCCTTAGCAGGGGAGCGCCTTCAGCCGCTCGGCCAAGTCTCCGGTTTGATGGTGAATTAGCTTTTTCTGAGTTGTTACTTCTGGCCAATTCAAGTAAAGGTGCTATTGTATAGAAATTAAAGGGCTTGTTCCAGATCAAATGCTTTGTGCAGGATTCGTACAGCCAGTTCCATATATTTTTCATCCACTACAACCGATACTTTGATTTCGGAAGTGGCTATCATCTGGATATTGATGCCTTCCTCTGCCAGAACACGGAACATTTTGCTGGCAATACCGGCATGTGAACGCATGCCGACGCCGACAACGGATACTTTTGCAATTCTATCACCGCCAATAACGTCTCGTGCACCAATATGCGGCTGGATTTTCTCACGGATAATATCCATGGTTTTCTTAAATTCGTTGCGATGGACGGTGAATGAAAAATCCGTCAAGTCGTCATGACTGACATTCTGTATGATCATGTCTACGTCGATATTGGCATCCGCGACAGGACCCAGAATTTGGTATGCGATACCGGGATGATCCGGTACACCCAGCACGGTGATTTTGGCTTCATCTCTGTTAAATGCTATGCCTGAAATGATAGCTTGCTCCATGTTTCCGTCTTCCTCAAAAGTAATCAGCGTTCCTTCACCTTCTTCTGCAAAGCTGGATAAAACTCTCAGCTTAACTTTATATTTGCCTGCGAATTCTACAGATCTTATCTGCAATACCTTTGAACCCAGACTGGCCATTTCCAGCATTTCTTCAAACGTAATACTGGTTAATCTCCTGGCTTCAGGGACGACACGCGGATCAGTCGTATAAATGCCGTCTACATCGGTATAAATCTGGCATTCGTCAGCTTTGAGTGCCGCAGCTAATGCTACACCGGTGGTGTCTGAGCCACCGCGTCCCAGTGTTGTAATGTTGCCTTTTTCATCAATGCCCTGGAATCCGGCGACAATGACGACAGTATTGTTATCGAGATCGGCGCGAATGTTTTCAGCTTCAATATCCAATATTCGCGCTTTGGTAAACGAACTGTCGGTCAGGATCTTGGCCTGAGAACCTGTATAACTTTTTGCATTAACGCCAAGTTCTTTAAGCGCCATAGCCAATAAGGCAATGGATACTTGCTCACCGGTAGACACCATTACATCCAGTTCGCGTGGATCAGGATTATCTTGTACTTCATGTGCCAGGGCAATCAGTCGGTTCGTTTCGCCACTCATGGCTGATACAGCAACAATGATTTGATGTCCCTGATTGTGAAACTTGGCAACCCGACGCGCGACATTTTTAATGCGTTCGGTACTTCCGACTGAAGTGCCACCATATTTTTGAACGTAAAAAGCCACTGATTATTGATACATTCTTTATGGAGAATGATCCCTTGATAAAAAACCTGCAATTCTACACGTTTCTAGACTGGAAGACTATTTACAATGATATGATTTGAAGTAGAGGCGTGGGGGTTGCATTCTCAGAAACCGCCTAAAATTGTATAATGTCTGATGTAAAGCCACTATCTGAAAGCATTTATGAGTTTATATCAGGATAAAAAAACCAGCGTCTTATTCGTCTGCATGGGCAATATTTGCCGCTCACCAACAGCTGACGCTGTATTCAAACAAGTCGCTAATCAAGCGGGACTTGATCATAAGATTTTTGTTGATTCCGCCGGGACACATGCCTACCATGTTGGCAATCCCCCCGACCGACGTGCGCAGAGCTCGGCTTTGAAACGCGGTTATCAAATGCATGAACTGCGTGCACGAAAAGTTGCTGCGAGTGATTTTTCCATTTTTGATTATATCCTGGCGATGGATAACGAAAATCTTGCGCTGTTACAGCAGCGTTGTCCGGATCAATTCAGCGGCAAGCTCGAATTATTCATGAATTACGGTGCGGGGATGTATTCCAATCAGGAAGTGCCTGATCCTTATTTTGGCGGTGAGCAGGGTTTTGAACTGGTGCTCGATATGATTGAAGAAGCCAGTCACGGGTTGCTGGATCATATCTGTAATAATAGAAGCTGATATTTCAGCAACGGCTTCGCATTAACGCCCCAATATTAAGCTACTTTTTTCCCTGGTAAACAAATTGGCCTTCACCTTTTACAATATTTCGTAAAAAAGATTCGAACATCATTAAAGTCCATAGCGGGGCACTGTAATCACGTTTTCCAGACTGATGCTGATCGACCAGTTCTTCAAGGAATTCCGCGTTAAACATACCAGTTTCTTCCAGCACTGGTCCTAGAACAGCGTTTCGTACATGTTGACGCAGAGGGCCTCTGAACCAATCCGCAAGCGGGATGGAAAACCCCATTTTGTTGCGGTAAAGTATGTTGTCGGAAAGGTGCGGTTCCAATGCCTTCTTAAGCAGATATTTTCCTTCACCATTTTTCAGTTTGACTGAAGCAGGCAGGGAAGACATCCATTCAACCAATTCGTGATCAAGCAGCGGTACTCTGACTTCCAGAGCGTGCGCCATGCTGGCCCGGTCGACTTTGGTCAGAATATCGCCAACCAGGTAAGTCTTCATATCCAGGTATTGTATCCGCGATAACGGGTCGTCTGTGGGGGATTGCGCTGCATAATCCTGCAATACCTGAACCGCTTTGTAGTTTTGCAGATTCTGTCTGAATGACGGGGCAAAAAGTCGCTGTCGCATCGTATCACTCATTATCGAGACGCTGTGGAAATAACCTTCAATCGAGTCGCGTGCCAGTGCTTCAAACGTGGCTTTGGCACGGAAAATTCTTGGCGCCCAGTCAGCCTTGGGGTAAATGGCGCCGAGCAATCCAAACAGTGGTTTGCGCACCGATAAAGGCAAGGTGGAACGCAGCTTCTCTTCATTCATATACCAGCGGTAGCGTCGGTAACCCGCCATGTTTTCATCACCGCCGTCGCCAGACAGTGCAACAGTAACGCGCTGACGAGCCAGTTCGCAGACACGGTAAGTCGGCAGCGCTGAACTGTCTGCAAAGGGTTCGTCGTACAATAGCGCCAGTTTGTCAATAAGATCGAAATCATCGTGTTCGACTTGTTCGACATGATGGTTGGTGTGATAGCGTTCAGCCACTTCCTGTGCATAACGTGACTCATTGAATTGAGGATTACCAAATGAAATGGAACAGGTATTGACCGGTTCTTTCATAATGCCGCTCATCATCGCAACCACGGCGCTTGAATCGACTCCCCCGGAAAGGAAAGCGCCTAATGGTACTTCGGTCATTAAGTGAATGTCGACTGACTCGCGTAATTTGTCAACCAGCGTTTCAATGGCTTCAGGCTCATCTATCGAATTGTGTTGATTAAACGGTACATCCCAATATTTTTTCGGTTCGATGGTAGTCTTGCCGCGTTGCAATTTCAGTGAGAACCCTGGCGAAAGTTTGCTGGCCTGTTTGAAAATCGTTTTCGGTTCCGGGATATAGCCATAGGCGAAATAATCTTCGATGGCATGGGGATTCATTTCGCGGTTAAAATCCGGATGTGCCAGAATGGCTTTGAGTTCAGATGAAAAAATAAATCGATCCTGGTCGAGCAGGGCATAATACATCGGCTTGATACCCATTCGATCACGCGCCAGGAAGAGTACTTCCTGATTCCGGTCCCAAACACCAAATGCAAACATGCCCCGGAAATGGTCTACGCAGCGTTCACCCCATTCTTCCCAGGCATGCACGATGACTTCCGTATCACAATGTGTTTTGAACTGGTGACCGGCTTCAATTAGTTGTTTGGCCAACGTACGGTAGTTATAGATTTCGCCATTGAAAATAACGACAACACTGCCATCTTCGTTAAAAAGCGGCTGCTGGCCGCTGGCTACATCCATGATCGATAATCGCCGATGCCCTAGGCCCACTCCTGGTTCGACGTATATTTCGCCTTCATCCGGCCCACGGTGAACCTGTGTCTGATTCATTTTTTCAAGTAACTGTCGATCTATTTCACTTTTACCGCGTATGTCGAACAGACCTACTATACCGCACATATTTTGCTCGCTTTAATGGTTGTTTTCGGGTTATTGGGATTTAGGAAGTTGATTGCAAATATACTTCAAACTGCTTGTCTTTTGTAATGCTTTTATAACGGTTTGATCATACGTAGGGTTGAGGTGTCACGCAAGAAGCTTTATTTAGGTTATAAAAGCAAACAGTTTGAATGAATAGATATAAGCGGGAATGTTTATGATAAGAATCTGTAAGATTACGCGGAGAAGGCTCTTCTCCGGTCTTGTGTATAAATACTAAATATATAAAGCACATAACATGCTGAATAACTGTAATTTGTTTAGTCTCTGCAAGTGCTGGTTTTTTGCTCCATCAGCATCAAGTTCAGGGCAGTT
>JAGRFM010000019.1 GCA_020446045.1 Nitrosomonas sp. | reverse complement strand
TTTTGCGGTTTCTGTTTCGGTGTTTTGTTCCCCTTTTCCGGCTACAACTTGGTAGGACGTATAAAGCAAGATTGGTAATGCAAGGAATAAAGCGAATGAGGCGTATAGCTGAAGTGGTTTGCGTTGTTTCAGTTTTCCGTGGTGTTGACCGGAGTGATAAAGGTCGAAACTTTCTTTTCGTACTTGGAATGGTACGGTTACGGCATTATCACGGTTGGTTCTGGCTGTTGGGTTTTGGCAGTATTCCGGCCATTCAAGCATTTTTAGGCCGGACCATTTTTTCAGGATGTGTTTATGAACGGATACCTGGGCGAGTACACCAGTATGCAGAAGGTGTGGTTTTTGGGTGATGATTAGAAAATCTATACCGTAGTGTCCATGTTTGGCTAGGTGAGAGATATCTTCAGAAATGTTTTTCAGGCCGGCCGCTGGCCAGACCTGCCATGCCTCATCGATGACAATCAATGAATTGGGCGGGATGTTGAGTAATCGATCTTCTTCAATTTCGTCGTCGTATGTCCTGTGGTGCCAGTTTCTTAACCATTCTTCGTTTACTTTGATGTGTGGCAGTTTTAGCTTTGGTATGCCATAAACGTAAACATGTTTGCCTGTTTCCACTGCGGGGCGGATGATATCCCAGACTGCATAGGATGTTTTGCCGGTTCTGGGTACTGCGGTTAGTAGTGTAATTGTCATGATACGACCCCTATTCTTTTACCGCTGGCTAGTATGGCTTTGAATGACAATGCACCGGCGACGATACCGAAGGCATCGCCGAAACCTGCAAGGCCAATTATTGATGCTGCAAAGCTGGTTATGCCGCCGTAATGGGTTTGTGCAAGGGTTATCAGAAAATTAAGTGATGTTGATATGACGGTAAAGACGAGTACACCAAGCCCTAAACCGCCAAGAACTTTTCTGACAATTGGAAGTGCAAATGCTTCAAGGAATGCTCCTAATGGTATTGTGATTAAACTCATGCTGTTTGTGGCCTCCCTGATGTGATGACGATATAAGCGCCTATAATTGACGCTACAAGCAGGATTAAAGGATTTAAAGCTATTGCAAAATCACAGAATGGCTGTGATTCAAAAACAAAATTGCCGACACTGAGAACCAAATCGATATCAGGTGGACATGTACCACCGCCCCATGATGTTGTGTTTAAGGGCGCTTCGACTATTTTTTCTTGTAGTGGGGTATCAGTTACAGTGTCAAATTCAACTGTGTAGTCATTTGTTTGTGGATCTGGTGCCGGTTGGGATGTTTCAGTTACGGTTGTACTTTGGTCTATGATGTTGTTGTTGATGTCGTAGTTAATCGTGGTTGTCGTTTCTGTTAAGTCAATGAGGTTTGGATTTTCAGCAGTTGCTGCATCATCAATATTTAATGTGGTTTCTTTTGTCTGACTACCAATATTATTTCCTTGATCGTCAGTAACATTAGTTGTTTCTGATCCTATTGGAAGTTGTATTGGAGAATTGTCTAATGTTGGTAATTGAACACCGGGATCGATGATTGGAACATCTTGACCATTATTAATTAAATGATCTGTAGTTCCCGGTTGGTTTAAATCATTTGCCGCTTGATCCCAATCTGCATCAGTTGGGGTTCTTGATTGATTTGATCCATTAAAATTACACTGTCCATTTACTAAAGTGTAGTTTGTAGGACATTGATTAGCAAACTCATTAATATTGATTAAATAGTCAGAACCATCACTTACACGTACAAAACGACACTGTATATTTGATGGGGTTGAACCATAAGTAAATTCTGATAAAGCAGAGGCGGTTGATTTACAAGTAGTTACTGGTGAAGGGCCATCAACATTAGTACCATTAACAACACAACCAAAACCAGTACAGTACTTAAAATAACCAACTGTTGAAGGGTATTCTAATGGATCATATTCAGCGGGAATCGTCCATTGTCCATCTACATCACATATACCGGTTTGTTCACAAATATATAAAGCTGTTCCGACTGCTAAACCGGCAGGTGACAATTTTTTTGCAAAACTTGCGAGTGCGGAACCCGCCTTTGCAAGGTTTGTAAAGGCTGACCATGACAGATTTGCTAATTTGCTACCTTTAGTAGTTGGTAAAGATGCGTTTCCATTTGAATGTACTGTATTGCCACCATTACCGGATGTTATGGTCATGTTCCCATTTGATGAATTAACCATTTTCCAATTACCGGCTGAATCCCTTATAAAGGATCGGTAATCAGATGCTTCATAGGTGGCTGTATGTCCTACAACGGGAACGAACAACAATAACAAGATTAGCGCAACAGGAGCCATGTTCCACCTATGATGCTGATTAAAATTGCGTAGATTTGGATATCAATACTCATTTTCTCACCATGTTATAAAGCACCCTGAAACCCCAGGCTGAAACAAGGACACCTACAACAAGCCAACTGAGTTCGATTGCATCGCCTATGAAGTCAGGGCAAGTTATTGCGGGGGGTACAACTGTTTGGGTGAAAGTATTGGTTGTAACCGGATCGGTAAGCGTGATATCAACACCCATTGATGTTGGTGCACAAGTTACAGTGTAACCATTGGATACTAAGGGACAGTCTGCGGCAAAGAACTGATAGAGTTCTTCTACAGTATTCAAACACCGCTCTTTATAGAGATAAGTCATTGTCTGAATGCCCGGTCACACTTTTGATTAGCAAGAGGTGTGAAAGTGAGCTAAAAGCGCAACCGGACGCGGCATTATAGCGCTCTGCGCAACCAGCGGAAAGCAGCCGCTGCAACCAATACCGCAAATACAGCGGAACCGACGGTACCAACGTCTGCCAGTGCGTCACTAATTGCTGTCGTGATAGCCACATCAACAGCAGCAAAGCTGACTGATGGAAGCATAACGAAACAGACAACCATTGCAGTTGTTAATGCGCCTTTATTGAAAAAAGCGCGGCGGGAATGGTTAACTTCGCCCTTCCCTATGTATTCACCGGTAACTTCCCGCGGTCTCGTTGTTTCAGTGATTCCACGGTAAAGGCTTTTTGCATTTACAAATAAATGAGAACCGAACGCTATCACAGCGTCATTTAAATACTTAAACATAGAATTTACTCCTATTAAGGTTAATGAAATGGTGCGGAATTGCACCGGTTACAGTGTAACTGTGATATTAAATTAAGTTACACTGTAACCGCTGGAATCACTCACCCACTACTTTCAAATGCTCAATGTCATCTTCAAGGCTGTACCAGTCAGGCATGGATACCGGTTTCATTTCAACGATTCGCACTTTTACAGGGAATTTCTCAACGTTGCGGGGTTCACCAATATCTATACCGTATTCACGTAAAACCTTTTGATGACGGAAAAAGGTTGCACGTGACATGAGATTTTTTAAATCTTCACCGGCCATCCACGCCGCTGCATGAACTCGGCTTCTTGGCGGTATTTGGTCGAGTATGTCGGGTTCGTCGCTGCGGTCGACTGCATTGAATATTTCAGTCTGATCATGAAAAACCTTAACCAGTTTTTCATCACTGATCTGCCCTATTTCAACCATGTCGAGATCGTTTAATAATCGTCGCTTTAATTCAATTTCCACTCTTACGATTCCTTGCTGTTTGCACCACTGATAAACAGGATCATCTTCATTGCATCCATGCTTTAACATTTCAATGTGTTTAATGTAGGCTTTGAGCATATGCCGGGAGTTAACCCACCATACTGATTCATCCCCTGCCCTGCCTTTTTTCATTCTTGAAACTGACCTGGTTGAAAGCCATCTGATAAGGTGACGGGCTTGTGATTCCGAACCCGTCGCAAAGTTGGCGGTAAGGTCAATACGTGATACTCGCGCAGAAGAGATGTTTCCTTTACCAACTGCATTGCTAATTGATCCACTATTGAAAGGCGGGAGGCTTCGAGCCAACAGTATTCGATTACACTTTTGTAGCGTTTCTCGCCATCCGCAGTTAAACAGGTTGTCCTTACGAGAAAACCGGCCAACGTTTCCCGAGAGTGAAATATGTCGACCGTCACTCTTGATTCTAAGGCTTGTTTCAAATGACCCTCTAAAATTCGCGGGGCGAACTCTTTCAAAACGAGCGTTACCGAGCGGGTCATAATCGACGTTGATCCCTCCCGTATAAATTGGGAACGATTCTGACTCTGTATGTAGTTGAGAAATGGTGACCCAATCGACAAAGATTTCATGTGACATACCCGGAAAAGACAACCAAAAAAATTGATCAAAAAGTATCAAAAAGTCTCAAAATGAGACTGAACGGCGTAGTGTTACTAGCCGTTGGAAACTGCCTTGACTGTCGGCGCGGTTGTGGTACCGGTGACAATCTGTGTAATTTTGTTACCACGACCCATTACCGTTTCGGTTGTAAGTTCCATCATGCAGGGGTATTTGTGCCCATCAAATTGTTTAATGGCATTTGGTTCGACATCAATTTCCCCTACTTCGTAACCGTAGCCTTGCACACTGAAATTCTTTCCATTTACGTTTTCAATGGGTACAACAGCAAGCAATGTACACATTTCAAAGGGATTACCGGATTCTTTTGCGATGCCAGAAAGACGTTTAACGCCTAAAACTTGAATTTTCATGGTTAATAACTCCTATAATTAAAAATAAACATGATTTGCAGGAAGAAGCTTTCTTGATTGGATTGGCTGTTCTTCGTCAGCTCGTAAACTCGCTTCCTCAGAACAGTTAGAAGTGGAGGAAAATAGGGAATATTCGTTATCAATAAGTGAGGATGTTTTGTGGTATAGCCTCCACATGTCTGATAATTCTGGAAACTTGCCGTTAGAAGTAGCAAGAAGAAAAGATTGAAAATATGTATTCACAATTAACCCCTTTTGTATTGTGGGAGAATG